>JAFMSC010000476.1 GCA_017353825.1 Hyphomicrobiaceae bacterium
CGGCAGCCCGGCGATGCGCCGCGGCAGCTGCCCCGCGAGATGCGAGGCCTGCTGGTGCGCGGCCTGCGCACGCGGCGGCACCGTGCCATTGTGGCCCGGCCAGGGACAGGCGGCGCAGTCGCCGATGGCGAAGATGGCGTCGTCGCGAGTGGTCTGCAGCGTGGGGCGCACGACGAGCTGGTTGAGCTTGTTGGTCTCAAGCCCCGCAATGTCTTTCAGCAGATCTGGGCTCTTGATGCCCGCCGCCCATACCACCAGCTCGGCCGGGATCAGCTTGCCGTTGGCGAGGGTGACGCCGTCGGCCGTCACCTCGGTCACGGGCACCCCGGTATGCACCTGCACCTTGAGATTGTCGAGCAGCCTACCCGCCCCCTCCGACAGCCGCTCGGGCAGCGCTGGCAGGATGCGCGGGGCGGCCTCGATCAGGTGAATCTTGATGTCCTTGTCCGGGTCGATGCGGTCGAGCCCATAGGTCACCAGCTGACGCGTCGTTTTGTGCAGCTCCGCCGCCAGCTCTGTGCCCGTCGCACCGGCGCCGATGATGGCCACGTCGAGCTGCCCAGGCCGCAGGGGGCCGCTCTGGATGTTGGCGCGCAGGCAGGCATTGATGAGACGCGAGTGGAAGCGGTCAGCCTGCTCCGGGGTCTCGAGGGCAATGGCATGCGCCTTCACGCCACGCGTGCCGAAGTCGTTGGTCAGGCTGCCGATGGCGATCACGAGCGTGTCGTAGCCGAAGTCGCGCACGGGCAGGATTTCCCGTCCCTCGTTGTCCAGGTACCGCGACACGCGCACCATCCGGCGCGCGCGGTCGATGCCGATGAGGCCGCCCAGACGGAACGTGAAGCCGTGCCAGTGCGCCTGGGCCATGTAGTCGAGCTCCTGCATGCCGAGATCCATGCTGCCGGCGGCGATCTCGTGCAGCAGCGGCTTCCACAGGTGCGAGTGGCGCCGGTCGATCAGGCTGATGTGCGCCTTGCCGCGCCGCCCGAGCCGGTTGCCGAGCCGGGTAACCAGCTCCAACCCGCCGGCGCCCCCGCCGACCACCACGATTCGATGCAGTTGTTCGGCCACGCGGTTCCCTGGCCCGGCTGGATTGCTTCTCTGCCTGCGAGATGGGTCTCGGCTAGATCTTGATCAAGGGACAAGGAACGCGATGCACTCGGATGACAGCATCCTGCCCGAGCCCGGTTCACCGGCTCCTCCGACCAATGCACGTCCGGTCCGTGCGACAGGACTCGGCGGGGTCATGCTCGGCGGAGGCGGCGTCGTGACCATGGCTCGTCCCTCATCACATGTACCACATGGGCCGGGGATCTGTGAATCGGCTGACTAAAGTTGGACCAGCTCTGTATGCCACCGGCGGCGCTCGAGGCGAACATGGGCAATACGCCCTGATGCCGGTCACCTCGTTCATGATGGGTGCGGCGGGACGTGGCCGGGGCTGCTTCCATGCTCCCTTGGCACCGCGCCCGATCATTGCTGCCGCCCTGCGTCCAGGAAGAACGCCGGGAAATCGCGGGCCAGGCGTGCCGCAAGCTCCCTCTTCCCGGACAGGGCCAGGTTGCCGCGCTGGGCATCCCGCATCGGCAGCGAGAATGCCACATCGTAGAGCGCATACGCGGTCGCCAGGTCGTAGCTGCGCGCGAAATAATCGCCGAGATCGGTCCAGTAGGCGGGATTGTACGGATAGGCTTGCAGCGCCCGCACGTGCAGGGCCTTGGGGTCGGTCGGCACGCCTGCCGCCTCGGCTTGCTTGTGCATTTCGACCCCTCCGCCTTGCAGCGCCAGCGCAAACGAGGCACCGAGCACCGGGTGATCACCATTGTGGCTGGCGCGGGCGGCGAGCATGGCGGCGATGGCGTCGGACGGCCGATGTGACTGCTCCGCCTTGGTGATATCGAGCAGGGCCTGAACGGCGGCATCCTTGGCCGCGGTCGACCCCAGCGTGCGAAGGCTGTCGCACATCGCCGATTTGGCACCCGATTGGCACCACTGGGCCAGCTGCACCGGAAACATGTTGAGAGCGGGCCACGTGGCCAACGCCGCCGCGGCGGCCCCTTTTTGCTTTTCCAACCGCGCCACCTCCGCGTCCCGGCCCGCCAGCGTCGGCGGACCGCCAAGCGCGCGTCCGGCCACCGCCTCGGTTGCGAGATCGCCGAGACCTGGCGCTGCCGCCTCGTTGATGGAGGCGGCCGTGGCGTTGACCAGATTTGCCGTGAGCGGATAGGGCAGGGTCATCGGATCTTCCGCCGAGACCAGGCGCCAGGACAGCGCCTTGCGTTGGCTCGCACGCCTAAAGCTCGCCTCCAGGCGCCTCGGCGCGGCGCCACCTTCCGCCAACCGCGTCTGCAACGCCGGATGCATTGTCATCTCGCGCGCCAGAGTTGGCCACAGGGCCGGTGGCGCCTTCTCCCCGAAACCGGTTTCCAGGACGCCGATCACGCGTCCGTTGCATTCAAGCGTCATCGTCATGCCGGATTGCTTGATTTCCACGGCGGCCGGTTCCTTCGACCCGGGGATCGCGAGTCCGAGCTCCGTCTCCGCATCACAGGCGTCCATCGGGCCGGTTGCCCCTTTACCGCGCAGCACCTCGGTGAGCGCGCTGCGGTTCTGGCGCTCGCCGACCCGAAACGTCACATCGCTCAGCATGCTCCTGGACACGAAGGTGCCGTCGTCGCGCAGCTCCAGAACCCGGCGCAGGCGGAAATCGTAGAGCGTCCGACGACTGCCGCGCTCAACGTGCGCCCACGCGGATGCGACCCAGATGACGAGATCGCCGGCCGGCTGCCCGGACCTGTCATCGCCGCTGGTCGCATAGCGCAGGACGAGCCTCGCTGCTTGGCTGGCGCCGCCCTGCTCGCGCAGGGCCTCGGCGGTTGCGAAAGGGTCGCCGAACCAGTCCTGAGCACCGGCTGGCGCGCTGCCTGCGGCAAGCAACGCGCCCACGGGCAACAGAAAAATCAGGCGAGGCCAGACCGTCATTTGCAAACCTCCCTCTGCGCCCTCGGTGGGGCCTTGCCGGGTGTGGGCCCGCCTGAGCAAGAGCCAAACCTGACTAACCCGAGAAAGGGGACGGCGCATGGCACGCCCAAGGCATCTGCCCCTTTCCACGCTGTTGCGAACCGGCGTCAAAGTCCCAGGGGCCCGATATGACAGCATGACCGGGCCTGCTAAGCCGGGCGCGCGGGCCACGGACGGCTAACGTTGACC
>JAFMSC010000477.1 GCA_017353825.1 Hyphomicrobiaceae bacterium
GTGCGGCGCCTCGGAGGTCAGGATGGCGAGGCCGGCGAGCGCCAGCGCGGCCGCCAGCATCGTCGTCGCGATGCCGGGGCCGGGCAAACGCCGCTCCGGCGCCACTTCGTCGCGAAACAGCACGCCGGCACGCATCTGGCCGGTCCGCCCCAGCGGCCAAAGCGTGAAGATGAGCACCACCAGGAGGCCATAGGCGGCGGCCGTCGCCAGGCTGCGCCAGGTCGCGGCAAACTCGACCTTGATGGGCAGCGCGTCGCCGAGCAGCCTGGCCAGCGCGACAGGCACCATCAGCCCAAGCCCCATGCCGATCGCGATACCAATGGCGGAGAAGATCAGCACCTGCAGGAGGTGTACGCCGAAGATCGTGCGCGTCGTGGCACCGAGGCTCCGGAAGGTGGCGATGACGGTGCGGCGACGGTCGACAAAGGTGGTGACGGCGTTGGCGATGCCGACCCCACCCACCAGCAGAGCGGTGAGCCCGACCAGCGTCAGGAACTGCCGCAGCCGGTCGAGCGTGCGGGAGATTTGTGGCGTCGGATCGCGGCGGTCGCGGTAGGAGAAGCCACCCTCTGGCAGTGTCTGCTTGGCGGCCTCACGGAATGCGACCAGGCCGGCCTCCGTTGCGCCCGCGTTGTCCGCCAGCTTGACGGCGTAACGCCACGTCACAAGACTCCCCGGCTCGATCAGGCCGGAGTGGCGCAGGGTCTCCAGCGAGACCAGCACGCGCGGCCCCATGGAGAACCGTCCGGGGAGCTTGTCGGGCTCGGCCTCGATCGTCGCACGGATCGGCACTTCGATCCTGCCGATGGAGAGGAGGTCACCGACCTTCAGCGACAGGCGCTCCAGCAAGATCGGATCGACCGCAGCGCCGGGCTGCTGCCGCAAGGCATCGGCTAGGGACAAGCCACCGGCCAGCGCCACGGTGCCGACCAGGGGATAGGCCGCATCCACCCCCCGCAGCTCGATCAGCGCCTGGTCCGACCCGTCCGGCCTGCGTCCCATGGCCCTGAGGGTGGCGACCTCGCTCAAGGCGCCCTGCTTGGCGAGCCAGGCGCGCTCGGTGGCCTCGGCCGGCTTGTGCGGCCGCGCCAGCGTCACATCTCCGCCCAACAGCACCTCGCCCTGGGCGGCAAAACTCGCCCGCATCGCGTCCGCAAGCGCGCCCACGGCGGTGATCGCCGCCACACCCAGCGCCACGCAAGCGATGAAGACATAGAAGCCCTTGACGCCGTTGCGCAGCTCGCGCAGGGCCAGCGCGAAGACCAGCGGCAGCGCGCCGGTCCTAGCCGGTGCCGCCCGGGCGAGGGACGCTGCCGCCGTCATGCCGTGGCTCGCTCCGACGCGATCTTCCCGTCGGCCATACGTACCACCCGGGCGCAGCGGCCGGCCAAGTGCATCTCGTGGGTCACCAGCACCAGGGTCGCCTGGCGCCGCCGCTGCAGGTCGAACAGCAGCTCGATGATGTGCTCGCCGGTGGGCCCGTCCAGGTTGCCCGTGGGCTCGTCCGCCAGCACAATCTGCGGACGGGGGACGAGGGCCCGCGCCACCGCCACCCGCTGCTGCTCGCCGCCTGAGAGCTGCGCAGGAAAGTGATCGGCGCGGTGCGCCAGCCCCACTTCGGCCAGGAGGGCGCCGGCCTCCGCGAAGGCGTCGCCCTTGCCTGCAAACTCGAGAGGAAGGGCCACGTTCTCCAGAGCCGTCATGGTGGGGACGAGGTGGAACGACTGGAATACGATGCCGATGTTGCTCCCGCGGATCAGCGCCAGCGCATCCTCGCCGAGCCCCGCCAGTTCGCGGCCAGTGACGCGTACGGAGCCGCCGGTTGCCCGCTCCAGCCCGGCCATGACCATCAGCAGCGAGGTCTTGCCGGAGCCGCTTGGCCCCACTATGGCGACGGATTCTGCCGGATCGACGGTTAGACTGACGCGCTTGAGGATTTCGACCGGGCCAGCGCGGGTGGCAAGCGTGAGCGACACATCATTGAGAGCGATTACCGGCTTGACCACTGGTCCCCCATCGGCACGGGCTTGCCCCGAGTGTTACAAGTTTCTACGTCACAGTCCAAGACAGCGCCGTCGGGGCCAGACCCCTCGCCTCGACGGTCGAATTTCCCACGACGCCGGTGGGTGCGAGGGGCTGACCCCGTTGGAGAGCTCGATGCGGACACTGATATCCAATCCAGCGCCCGCTAAGATGGTATCTCGACTTCTTCTGTGCAATTGCCTGTGGATTCTTGCGTGCATGCTCGGGGCGCTGGCGCTGACGACAGCAGCCCCGGCCGGTGTGGCCGCCCAGACCGCGCCCCAGGGCAAAGGGGCGCCGGTGCGCATTGTCGTCCTAGGCGACAGCCTGGTCGCAGGTTTCGAGCTCAAAGCCTCGGATGCCTTCCCAGCGCAACTGGAGCGCGCGCTGAAGGCGCGCGGCCATGCCGTAGAAGTGATCAATGCCGGGGTTTCGGGCGACACTACGGCGGCCGGGCTGGAGCGGCTGCACTGGGCGGTGCCCGACAAGACCGACGCCGTGATCGTGGAACTGGGCGCCAACGACGCCCTGCGCGGTCTCGACCCGGCCAAGGCCAAGGCCAACCTCGACAGCATCATCACGGCCGTCAAGGGCGGCGGGGCCGAGGTGCTGTTGGCAGGCATGCTGGCGCCGCGCAACATGGGCGCCGACTACACGCGTGCTTTCGATGCCATCTATCCCGCGCTCGCGAAGAAGCACAACGTGCTGCTCTATCGGTTCTTCCTCGACGGCGTAGTGCTGGATGCGCAACTCAATTTGGCCGATGGCATGCACCCCAACCCCGAGGGCACCGCCGAAATCACCCGGCGCATCCTGCCGACGGTCGAGGAGCTGATCGCCCGCGTACGAACGCACCAGACGGCCGGCTCGGGAGGCTAGCCACGCATGCCTCGCCTCTTCACCGCCATTGAGATTCCGGAGGCGATGCGCCTGCGACTGTCGCTGCTGCGCGCGCCCATCACCGGTGCCAAGTGGGTGCAGCCGGAGGATATGCACATCACGCTGCGCTTTGCCGGCGACATCGACGGGCACACCGCGGACGACTTCACCGAGCTGCTGGCCGACACCGGCGTACCGCCGTTTCCGGTGACCATCGCCGGCGGCGGTGCGTACGGCGGACGCGACCCGCGCGTGCTTTGGGCGGGCGTGAGCGCCGGCCCGGAGATCGAGGCCCTC
>JAFMSC010000478.1 GCA_017353825.1 Hyphomicrobiaceae bacterium
GCCGCTCTTCTCGACCGCCTCGGTGTCGTCCTGCCCAAGCGCATGCGCCTCGCCGAGCAGGAGCTGCCGGCACTCGCGGCCAATGCCTGACCTCTACCACTCGAACTGAAAATCGAGTGCCGACTTCTCGGCTAAGGCCTTGATTTGTCTAGATCCACCCCCCGATTCTGCGCAAGTTGGGCTAAATGGCCACACGTCCTCGTCCTCTTCTTCTCCGTGTCATTTCGTTCGGATTGAGGGTCGAGGCCGGCCGTCTCAAGACGCTGGAGCGGCTCGGTCTGGCGGAGGAGCACCGGCCGGGCGTGTGGGCTCTCGATGCCGGCCTGGAGACCAAGCTCCGGCAGCTCGGTGAGCGCGCCGACACCTACAGGATGATGGCACACGCGCTCCAGCAGGCCGACATCGAGCGGGGCGGCCGCAGCTTGCCGTCTTCGAGCGCGGCCGGCGGGTAGCGCCGGTCATCGGCAAGGTGGTCGCCGTGGGGCTCGTCGACGAGATCACCGACAGGCAGTACGTGATCGTCGATGGTGCCGACGGGCGCGTGCACTACACCGAGCTTGGCCGCCTCCGGCCGGACGAGACACCCGCCCGCGGCATGATCGTGTCGCTTGTGAGCGACCGCCTGGAGGGCAAGCCGCGCTCGACGCCCCGGCTCACCGTACTGTCGCCCGTCGACCTGGAGCGGCTCCCGGGCTACGACGGCCCGACCTGGCTCGACCGTGCTGTCACGGCGAAGGAGCGGATCCCTGCCGGGCCGATCGGGTTCGGCGCCGAGCTCAGCCAGGCGCTGGACGCGCGCCGTCGTTGGCTGAACGACCGCCAGCTTGCCCAATTGAAGCCATCGGGCGAGCTGGTGCCGAAACCGCAGATGATCGCGACGCTGCAGCAGCGCGAACGGGCACATCTCGCCGAGACGCTGTCGCGGCAGCTGAACGCCGCTTACATGCCGAACGAGCCGGGCTCGCGTGTCTCGGGTGTGTATGAACGCTCGATCCCGACCCCGACCGGCAGGCTCGCTGTCATCAGGCGGGAGGACACCTTCAAGCTGGCGCGGTGGAGCGCCGCCCTCGAGCCGATGTGCGGTCAGATGGTCCTTGGCCACGGTGGGACCCCAGCGTGTCACGTGGACGCTCGATCGCGGGCGCGGCCTGCCCGGGCGCGGGTGAGTGCCATGTCGATGAACGCGGTTCCGTTCGGCAAGGGCCATCTACCAGGTCCCATCTCTTGCAGTTATTGCAGCTACGGGCCAGTCCGACTATATGGGACAGCAGGAGAAAGTCCCATGGCCAGCCAAGTTGTTCGGTTCACCGGTCTCTCGGACCGGGACCGCAAGAAGGTATCCCTGCCCAAGCTGGCAAAGGGCGACCGCCTCGAGCTGCGCATCCGGCGCCGCGACGGGCAGGACGAGGACGTTGCCCTGCCGCCGGCGGCGGTCGGCGCCGTGGAGGCGCTGCTAACACGCCTCGCCACCGGCGAGCGCGTGGCGGTCATCACCGAGGATCAGGAGCTGAGCCCGACGGAGGCCTCCGCCACCCTAGGCATTTCCCGGCCCCTCGTTGTGCTCCGGATGGACCGGGGCGATCTGCCGTTCCGCTATGTCGGTAAGCACCGCCGTGCGTTGCTCAGGGACGTGCTGGCGCTGAAGGCCAAACTCGACGCTCGTCAGAAGGCGCTCGATCAGCTGGCCGAGGATACGCAGGACCTCATTGTGAACCATGGCCTCTGAGCCGCCTGTCGCGGTCTACGATGCCTGCGTCCTCTATCCCTTCCATCTGCGCAACGTCCTGGTCCAGTGTGCGTTCGACGGCCTGGTCGAGGCGCGCTGGACGGACGACATCCATGCGGAGTGGATGCGCAACCTGGCAGGCAGCTCACCCGGAACGCCGCTCGAACGGCTTGAGCGCACACGCGACCTCATGAAGGCCGTCCTGCCGGATGCCTTACGTCCCCTTGACCGAGCGCGATCTGCTGGGTGCGTTGGCCGCAACCAAGCTGACGCGCGTCCCGGGCTCGCAATGGGAATACTCGAATTTCGCGATGATGGTGCTCTCCTACGCCTCGCTAAACGCAGCGAAAAGGACTTCGAGAGGTTGCTGCGCGAACGACTGCTGGCTCCGCTCGGCATGAACCTACATTGTCAGGCGCCCGGCGCACGTTCGTCTCGCTGAAGGCCGCCTCTCCAACGGGCAACGTGCGGTGCCCTGGGACTTTCCTGTTGACAAGGCCGGCGTCGGCGGAGTGCGCGCAGCCTTGCCCGATATGGTGCGCTACCTCGAAGGCCAGCTCGGCACGCGCGAGAGCGCGATCACGCCGGCGCTGGCGCGCATGCAACAGGAGGTCACCAGGGTCAGCGGCCATACGATGGGTATGAATTGGGAGATCCTGTCCGCCGCGAACATCGCGAACGGCCGCCCCATCGTCATGCATGAGGGCGCCACCGGCGGCTATTCGTCGTTCGTCGCTTTCGATCGCGCCGCGAAGTGCGCCGTCGTCTTGCTGAGCGACACGGCGGCTAGTCCGTCGGCGGCTTGGGCCAGATCGGGCACGTGCTCGATCCCTCGCTGCCTACCGGCGCGCCGCGCATCGCGGCGACCGCGGACGCCAAGGTGATCGATGCGCTCGTCGGCCGCTACCGACTGCAACCGATCGACCTGGGCATTGATTTGCGTCGTAAAGGCAACGCGCTGATCACCCAGGCCGATGACCAACCCGAATTTGAAGGGGGCTACGACAGCTCGGGCGATTTCTACTCGCTCGAAGCGCTGTTGCGCCACAAGCGCAAGGCCGACGGCACATACACCTTCACTTGGTTTCAGCTCGGCGGCGCGTGTGAGGCCGCGCGCATCACGCCTGCGCCGGTGGCGATCAAGTGGACACCGTCCGAAGCGCAGCTGAAAAACTACGACGGCAACTATCTTGCACCCGGATTTGTGCTACGCGTGTTCTCCGCGGGCACTAAGCTGTTCATCGACGCTGCCAACCAGGGGGCGCTCGAGGTGCAGCCGTCGAAAATGACACCTTCGTTGCCGAAGCAATTGGCGCCGAGATTGGCTTCGAGCCCGACTCGACCGGCAAATTCATTGCCTTAACCCCTGGATCGGTGCCTTCGCCATATCGCTGACGGGCCCCTGGCGGGCGCCGGTCGCGCGTCCGGCCGATCACTCGGCGGATTGCTTACGACGGAAAATGCGCATGC
>JAFMSC010000132.1 GCA_017353825.1 Hyphomicrobiaceae bacterium
CGATCCGCTCAGCCGGCGCTGCGATGGCCTCGCCGACGCGGGCAAGCATGTTGGCGATGGCGCCCTGCGAGATCGTGAGGCCGAAAAGACCCTCAAAGACTTCGGTCAGCCGCTTGTAGCCGATCATCTGGCAGCCGTGCAGGTACGCGGCCATCGACGTGATGCCCGGACCGAACGGTGTGCCTTCGGGCATATCCGCGGGTGCGTTCGCCGTCACCCGCGCCTTGCAGCATGGGCAGGTGGCGCGGAACAGCTCGACGCGCGTCGTGACCGGCCTGATCGGCGGAATGTCGATGTGGTCGTACTCCTTCGCGAGGACCGTCCGGTCTCGCTGAGCGCGGCACCGCACGTACAGTGTTCAGCAAAAAAGCGTCGCGTCGCGTCGGGATTCTCGGCCAGCTTGCGGGCGACGCCGGGCCGGCCCTTGCGACGCCGCTTGACCTTCGGCGGTTCGGCATTCGCCTTCTGCCCGCGCGAGGGCGGCACCGAGGAATTGTCAGGCGTCTTCGGCGGTCCGCCAAGCTTGGCTTCGAGTTCGGCGATGCGGGCGTTCTGCGCCTTCACAAGCGCCAGCAGTTCGTCGATGCGCTGGTCCCTGGCGGCAATCTGCGCCACGAGCAGGTCGATCCGCGACAGCAGCGACGCCACCAGATCGGCGTCGTCTCTGCTCGGCGAATCATTCTTGCTCTTCCGCATGGAGAGCGTGAATCATCTCGCCGCAGTCGGCTCAACACTTCAGACCCGAGTCACAACGCCGCAGAGGGGTGAGTAGTTACCTGCCGAACAAATGGAATTGTCATTGGCTGGCTCGGCAACGGTGATTTTTGGCACACGTCTTCCCTCTATCCGTCTGCCTGTATCCGTCGGTTTCCCGGGCATAGATGCCTTTGGCGAGCGGCTTGCGTTGGGGCGATCCTCGGAATGTGTCGCTTGAGTTTGCCGCCCCCTCTCCCGCACGGCAGACGCGCGGACAGCTATCTTGCGCGGCTGATGCTGCGGCCGAGGCGCCAGTGCTCCTCGCGCACACGGATGTCCGCCAGGATGCGATCGAGCAGCAGGCAGGTACGCAGGAACAGGTCGGAGCCCTCGCGGTAGTCAGCGGGGGCGAAGAAATCGCAGCGACCCGCCTTGAACAGCTCCACGCACTTGGCCCTGCCTTTGGCCTTCCCTGCCGGGTAGACGGCCACGGCATATCCGCCGTTCTTGCGCATCACCGCCATGGAAGGCACGTCGGTGTCGCCGTCCCCGAAATAGATCATGTTGGCGAACGGGATTGGCCGTAGCGGCTCGGGCATGTGCTGGTTGATGCTCTCGCCCAAATTCTCCACACCCTTGTTGATGCGGAAGAGATACTGGGTCTTGCCGGTGTCGGTGATGACGCGCTTGGGGAACGGCAGGTCGTAGGGGTCGAACCAGTATTCGGAGGCGAACACGTTGTGGAAGCGCCGATAGATCGACGTGCCCTCGACGATCTCCTTGAGGCCCGACGACACGAGATAGTGCCTCAACTGCACGCCGTGGCTCTGGGCGTGGCTCTTGACGTAGCCGGCGATGGCATCGAACCAGCCCTCGACGCCGGGAAACAGCTCAACATGTTGCCCCTGGGCGACGAGATCGGCGCGGTCGATGCGTATCCCCTTGGCCTTGGCTTTGCGGTACAGGAGGTGCATGTAGGTGATGAGCGGATCGGCGCGCTCGCGCTTGGCAAGCGCGTTGCTCTCCGCCCAGAAGGCGGGAGCATCGGCGCCGATCTGGGGCAAGAAGGCGTATTCCTGCATTGGCCTGGGCGACAGCGTGCCGTCGAAATCGTAGACCAGGGCGATGGTCTTGCGGTCGAACTTGAAAGGCAGGGAGCTGCGCGCGCCTCCCTCGGTCGGGGTGGCCGACGCCAACCCTTGACCCGTCGGTTTGCGGCGCCCGTTCATGCGCTCGGCCATGACGCCCCCCGCGCGTGGTGAGATGGTGGAGTGGTGAGGTTGTGAGTATGGCGCCGAGTTGGCGACATGGTCCAGCTCGTGTTCTGGAGCCTCATGATCCCGGAAGGTGCGCAAGCCCGCCACGGCCGCCAGCCGGGGCCAGGCTTATCCGCCACGTCGGGGATCAAGTCACCTCACACGATCCCGGATTGGAGCGCTGCCCGCCTCTGGCTCCGCATCGCTCCGTCGAGGGATGGCGGGTGCGCGCGGCGCTGTCAGGGCACCGTCACGTTCGGGGCGCATGAAGAGGCCATGACATTCCGCCTCGCCCAGATCTCCGATACACACCTCAGTGGCCGGAAGCCCTTCTTCGTCGAGAACTTCAACCTCATCGTCGCTGCCCTTGCCGCCTCGGCGCCGGACCTGGTTGTGAACACCGGCGACGTGTCGCTCGACGGGGCAGCCGAGGACGACGACCTGGCCGAGGCGCGCCGCCTGCACGATGCCATCGGGCTGCCGGTGCGGTGCATCCCAGGCAATCACGACGTCGGCGAGAGCCACGACCTGCCGGGCACGCGTGAGCCGCTGGTCTCGGCCGCCAGCCGCGCGCGCTATTTGCGCCATTTCGGGGACGATTTCTGGCACCTGGACGTGCCGGGATGGCGGCTCATTGCCATCGACAGCCAGCTGCTCGCGGGCAGCCTCGAGGCCGCGGTGGTGCAGGCGGATTTCATCGCGCAGGCTGCGGCTTCGAGCATGGGCCGCCGGCTTGCGCTGCTCGTGCACAAGCCGCTGTTTGATGCCTCCGCCGCCGAGACCGCCGTCACCGGGCGCTTTGTCAATCCGGGCGCCCGAGGCCGGCTGCTTGCCGCGTTCGGCACGCAGCGGCCGGCGGTGATCGCCAGCGGCCACGTGCACCAATACCGCTCCACCCTCAGCGAAGGCGCGCGTCATATCTGGGCACCCTCAACGGGCTTCATCATCCCGGACGCGCGCCAGCCGCGCTACGGGGAGAAGGAGGTGGGCTACGTGGAGCACCGCTTCGAGGCTGACGGCTCCCACAGCAGCGTCTTCGTGCGGGTGGCAGGCCTGAAGCGCCTCGACATCGCCGACTTCGCCGAGGAGGCGTACGGCGTGAAGCCCTAGCTCAGCGGAATCGGCGCTGGGGCGGGCGACGCTGTCCTCCGCCCGGCACGCTGCTGGGCGCGCGCGGATCCTTGTGTCGGAAGTTGATGCGACCTTTGTCGAGGTCGTAGGGGGTCATCTCGACCGTGACCTTGTCGCCGGCCAGGATACGGATGCGGTTCTTTTTCATACGGCCGGAGGTGTAGGCCACCACCTCGTGCCCGTTCTCAAGCTTGACGCGGCAGCGCGCGTCGGGAAGCACCTCCACGACAACCCCTTCGAACTCCAGCGGCTCTTCTTTGGCCATGCAGTCTCCTGTGTGCGGGGGGTCCGACCCTCGCCCCTCTTTGCGGGGGGCACGACCCCATCGTCGTCGCGTTCGAAGTCGTCGCGTTCGAAGTTGTCGCGTTCGAGTTGTCCCAGAGGCCCGCCAGGGCCTGATCCCGGCTACGCGGCCGGCCGATTCTCGGGTCATTTATTGACCGGCCGGTATATGGGCCGCCTTCCGCGCTTCCGGCAAGCGAAAAAGGGCAATGGCGCCGGGCAGATTCTGCCCAGCGCGCACGAGGCCGTTGTATACGATTTGCGCCCCGGCCGGTACGGCGAAATTTCACGCAACGGCTTGCGTCGGGGGGCGATCGTGGCCCTTCGTGCCCTTTTCGCGGGGCTTGGAGGCAACGGACCGGCCGGCCGGATGGGCCGGCCGACCAGCGTCGGTTAGCGTTAGCTTAGAAACGACCTGCCCCCCGACAGGCGGCGCATGATCTCGCGCTCCATTTCGTCGGTCAGTGGCCCGCGGTTGGCGACGTAGCGGGCGATCTCGCGTTCGGCGTGCTCCTGCCGTGACATGACGATGGCATCGTAGAGCCTCGCAAGCAGCCGCTTGTGGGCCGGCTTGGCTTTCGCCTCCTCGGCCCGAACCGCGTCGTGGCGGGCGTACGTCAGGGTGCTCATGACGGTCTCCGTCTTTGCGACTTCTGCCAACACCGTCCTTGAGCTGGCTCCCGATGGGCCACGGGCCTTCTTGGCGGGCCGAAGCGTTTCGCTGCCAGTTATGTGGAGGCTCCGGACACCTGGAGCTAGACTTCTCGCTGCGCCGCAGCATTGCGACTGCAGCATGGCTTGAACGCGACCTCTTTCACAGCCGTCACAGGCGCCCGAATCCCCCGCCGGTCGGCGTCTTGATGATGACGGCCTCCCCGGGCTCAAGCTCCGTCTGGTCACAACCTTCGAGCCGTTCCAAATGGCCGTTGTTGCGACGCACCCAATTCTCGCCGCATTCGCCCGGGGCGCCGCCGTCCAGGCCATAGGGGCGCACCTTGCGGAAACTTGACAGGATGGCGCAGTCCATGCGCTCCAGAAAGCGGATGCGCCTCAGCGTGCCGTCACCGGCGTTCCA
This sequence comes from Hyphomicrobiaceae bacterium, assembly GCA_017353825.1. Classification (GTDB taxonomy): domain Bacteria; phylum Pseudomonadota; class Alphaproteobacteria; order Rhizobiales; family Hyphomicrobiaceae; genus AWTP1-13. Next base: position 4,441 of record JAFMSC010000132.1, read on the forward strand.
TTTGCCCTTGCCTCCGGAGCCGCGGCGGATGGAGAACTCCTCCAGTAGCACAGGGTAGCGCAGCTCCAGCACCTCGGGGTCGGTGAGGCGGGTGTTGGTCATGTGCACATGCACCCCCGCGGTGCCGTCGAAGCCTGGGCCGGCCGGGCTGCCGGAGCAGATGGTTTCGTAATACTGGTAGCGGGCATTGCCGAAGGTAAGGTTGTTCATGGTGCCCTGGCTGGGCCCCAAGGCCTTCATGGCAGCGAACAAGCAATTGGTGACAATCTGGCTCGTCTCCACGTTGCCCGCCACGACAGCCGCCGGGTAGGAGGGCTTGAGCATCGACCGTTCGGGGATGACGATCTCGATTGGTTTGAGGCAGCCGGCGTTCATGGGGATCGGCTCGTTCACCATGACGCGGAACACGTAAAGTGTGGCCGCGCGCGTGACGGGCTCGGGGGCGTTGAAGTTGTTGGGCTGCTGCATCGACGTACCCGAGAAGTCGACGCGCGCACGGCGGCTGGCGCGATCTACCGAGATTTTCACGTCCACCCACGTGCCCTGGTCCATCTCGACCCGAAAGTGGCCGTCGTCGAGCCGGGAGAGCAGGCGGCGCACGCTCTCCTCCGCGTTGTCCTGCACGTGGCCCATGTAGGCCTTGACCACGTCGAGGCCGAAGTGGGCCACCATCTTGTCGAGCTCGGTCACGCCCTTGGCGTTGGCGGCGACGTGCGCCTTGAGGTCGGCGATGTTCTTGGCCGGGCTGCGGGCGGGATATTTCGCGTCGGTGAGCAGGGCGTGAGTTTCGGCCTCCAGGAACCGGCCTTGGTCGACCAGCTTGAAGTTGTCGATCAAGACGCCTTCCTCATCGATGCTGGCGGCACGCGGCGTCATCGAGCCGGGCGTGAGCCCTCCAATGTCCTCGTGGTGGCCGCGGCTGGCGACATAGAAGAGGACGTCCTTGCCGCCGCTGGCGAACACTGGGGTGATGACGGTGATGTCGGGCAGGTGGGTGCCGCCGTTGTAGGGCGCGTTGAGCATGTAGACGTCGCCGGGGCGCATCTGGCCGGCATTGGCGCTGACCACGGTCTCCACCGAGCGGTCCATGGACCCCAAGTGCACGGGCATATGCGGGGCGTTGGCCACGAGCTGACCCTGAGCGTCGAAGACCGCGCAGGAAAAGTCGAGTCGCTCCTTGATGTTCACCGACTGCGCCGTGTTGCGCAACGCCTCGCCCATCTGCTCGGCGATCGACATGTAGAGGTTGTTGAACACCTCCAGCAGCACCGGATCGGCGATCTTACCGAGCACCTCACGCTGCCGCGGCGCGGTACGCCGCAGGATCAGGTCGTCGCGCGCCGAGACCTGCAGGCTCCAGCCCGGCTCCACCACCACGGTCTGGTGCGGCTCGATGACGAGAGCCGGCCCGGTGAGACGATGTCCATGGGGAAGGTTCTCGCGCATGATGACAGGCGCATCGTGCCACGCGCGGCCTGAATAGAAGCGTGCCGTTTCTCCCTCCCCGCCTGCCCTCCCAACATCAAAGGGGGCCTCCTCTCCAGCAAGGCTCCGAGCGCTGACGGGGAGGGTGTTGGGATCAAGGTCGGGGTCTTGCACCGAGGTCGGAACGTGTGGCGGCCCCTCAAGGCGGCCGGCTCCCCGCGCTGATGGAGTGTCAGGGGCCCTTGGCGTTGCGCGGGCGGAGGCAGACGCAGACCCGCCGCCGGCGGCCTCCACCTCCAGCGCCGCAATCACCACGCCTTTCTCGGGCGATACGAAGCCGAAGCGCTGGCGGTGCACGGTCTCGAAGGCGTCGCGCATCGCGCCGGCCTCGCTCAAGGTGACGGGGAGCGCGGTGTCGGTGCCGTCGTAGCGCAGGTGCGCCCAGGCGGTAACGGTGATGTCGGCCCGGTCCACGCCCTGGGCGGCGACCTCGGCGCTCGTGATCTCGGCGAGGCGGCTGCGCAAGGCCTCCACGGCTGCCATGGCCGTGGCGTCGAGCGGCACCTCCACCGATTGCTCGCGGCTCGCCCGGATCGGCGCTAGGCCCATGCCGTAGGCCGAGAGCAGGCCAGACAGGGGATGGATCAACACGGTCTCCATGCCCAGCGTGTCGGCGATCTGGCAGGCGTGCTGACCGCCCGCCGAGCCGAAACAGTTGAGCGCGTACTCGGTAACGTCATAGCCGCGCTCAACGGAGATCTTCTTGATGGCGTTGGCCATGTTCTCCACGGCGATGCGGATGAAGCCGTCGGCCACCTCTTCCGCGCTGCGCCCGTCGCCGATCTCGGCCGCCAGCGCCGCGAAGGCCTCGCGCACCGCCGCTTCGTCGAGCGGCTGATCGCGGCCAGGGCCGAAAATCCTGGGGAACGTAGCCGCCCGCAGCTTGCCCACCATGACGTTGGCGTCGGTAACCGTGAGCGGACCGCCGCGGCGGTAGCACTTGGGGCCGGGATCGGCGCCAGCCGACTGCGGACCGACGCGAAAGCGCGCGCCATCATAGATGAGGATCGAGCCGCCGCCTGCCGCCACGGTCTGAACACGCAGCATCGGCACGCGCAGGCGCACGCCCGCCACCTCCGTCTCGAACGAGCGCTCGTACTCGCCCGCGAAGTGGGTCACGTCGGTGGAGGTGCCCCCCATGTCAAAGCCGATCGCCTTGTCGAAGCCGGCGAGCCGCGCCGTCTCTGCCATGCCCACCACGCCGCCCGCCGGCCCCGAGAGGATTGCATCGCGCCCCTGGAACAGCTCGGCTGACTTGAGCCCGCCGGAGGAGGCCATGAAGAGGATGTGCGGGGTCGGAGCCACGGCGTCTGCGTGCAGCGGCTCAAAGACAAGGTCGGAGCGCTCCTGGTGCCCGGCAACAAGAGCGCCTGGCCCGAGGTGTGCGACCGCCCCCGTGACAGAACAGGCTTCGTACGGTGGGGTGAGAGCGGCTGGGCGCGACCCCAACGCCTTTGCCACCCCTTCCACATACCGCCGCAGGATAGGCGAGAGATAGGCATCAGCCACCGTGGTGTCGCCGCGGCCGACGATCTTGATGAGCGGCGAGACCTCGTGGCTGACCGAGACCTGCCTGAACCCCACGCGCCGCGCCAGCTCGGCGGCCTGCCGCTCGTGCTGGGGGTGCGCGTAGGCATGCATGAGAACGATGGCCACCGAGGTGATGCCATCGGTCAGCGCCGCGCTCAGTTGGCGCTCCAGTGCCGCGGCGTCGAGCGGCTCTTCTAGGGTGCCGTCGGCGCGGATGCGCTCGTTGGCCTCCACCACGCGTGCATAGACCATCTCGGGCTTGACGATCTTCTTGGCGAAGATGTCCGGCCGCGCCTGGTAGCCGATCTCCAGCTGGTCGCTGAGACCCTTGGTGATCACCAAGAGGGTGCGCTCGCCCTTGCGCTCGAGCAAGGCGTTGGTGGCGACCGTGGTGCCCATCTTTACCGCGGCGATGTGCCCGGCCGGGATCGGAGCCCCGGAGGCAAGCCCCAGCGCCAGCCGGATGCCCTCCAGAGCGGCATCGTCGTAGGCGCCGGGGTTCTGCGACAAGAGCTTGCGCGCGATGATCACTCCCGAGGGCGCGCGAGCGACCACGTCAGTGAAGGTACCGCCGCGGTCGATCCAGAAGTGCCACTTGCCCTTTGCGTCGCTGGCTGGCGCCATCTCGTCCTCCGGTTGCCAACGCGGCCATTTGCGCCAATGCCTGTAAAACGTCAACAATTTGTTGACATGATATCCGCGTTGGGACAGGCTGGCGCTCGCCAAACTTCCGCCAGGGGCCGGTCCACACCGTCCATGGAACACGAAATGGCACGCCGGACGGAACGCGAGACGGTGAGCGACGAGGCCAGGGTCACCACGGGGGCCCTTCGAGGTCGCGACAACAGCATCGGCCCCATCGTCTCCTCGGCACACCTGGCGGCGGGAGCGCTGCCCGGCCTCTCGGAGGTGGAGTTCGGCCTGATCCTCGCCGGTCATGCATTCGACCGTTGGATGGTTCGCTGCATGGACGCGGCCGGCGTGCCGGACCTCTCGGCGGTCGAGGTGCTCGTTCTGCACACCGTACGCCATCGCGACCGCCCCAAGAAGCTCGCCGATATCTGCCTGGTGCTCGGCATAGAGGACACGCACGTGGTGTCGTATGCCGTCAAGAAGCTCGCGCTCGCCGGGCTCGTCAGCTCTAGAAAGTCCGGCAAGGAGAAGCTCGTGGTAGCCACCAAGGCCGGCGCCCACGCTTGCCAGCGCTATCACGAGATCCGCGAGCGCCTGCTAGTCAAGCCGGTGAGGGCCACCGGGCTGCCCGATCCCACATTGTCAGAGCTAGGCGCGCTCCTGCGCGCGCTCTCCGGCCACTACGACCAGGCCGCGCGCTCGGCTACGTCGCTATGACCGGGTTCGGGAGGGGGATGAGGCCACGGCCGAGCGACTGGGGGAGCCGACAAACGTGATCCGCCGATCGCTCGACGCACTCTACCGGGCGCGGGCTATCTCGCCGGCCTGTTGTATAATGGCGATCTTCCTTCTGATGGGGTGTCGGTCGGCCGCGAGGTGGGCGGCCTGATCGCGGCCTCAAGAAGCTCGGCGAGCAGCTTGCCGCCGACTGGATCGCCAAGGCCGTGCCCAAGGGCAAGGCCATGGTGGACGCGTATCTGAAACAGTCAACGCCCGGACGTCGAGCAAACGAGACTCCGGGCCCTGCAGCCAGTGGGAACCCCCAGTAGGTCCGGGTCGGAGCGCTGCTCGCCTTTGGCTCGCATCGCTCCGTCCAACGTGACATGGCCTGGCTACGACCCGTTGGGTTCGACACCCACGCCAAGCCCCTCCAGGTAGATCAGCACGCCCGCTTCCAGGAGCTCCTCGGGCGACATGGGCAGCGGCCGACGGGCAGCGTCGCCGCGCGCGAACAGGCTGGCGATGCCGTGCGACAGGGACCAGATGTGCAGCGCCATCATAGCCGGCGGTGGGCGGCTGGCGGCGGGCATGCCGGCCACCAGCGCCTCGCACGCCCCGCGTAACACGGCGAACGCGCGGTCGCCGGCCTCCTGCAGCTCGCGGTGATCCGCCAGTGACAGCCCG
>JAFMSC010000479.1 GCA_017353825.1 Hyphomicrobiaceae bacterium
ACGCAGCGGCCCTCATGGCGATCACAGCCGAACAAGCTGTCGCGCAGGGCATCCTCTTCGCCGGCAATCCCGACACCGTCTACCGCCAGATCATTGACTTCCAACGCAAGGCCGGCGACTTCGGTCATTTGAACATCATCGGCCGCTCGGGCTTCCTTACCCATAAGGAAGCGGTCAGGGGGATCAAGTTGTTCGCCCGCGAGGTGCTTCCGCGCTTCAAGGAGAGCAAGGTCCACGGCGGCCTCGAATAGCCTGAGAACGCACTCCCCCGCATCCGGCGCGGGTGCAGCATAGTTGACTTGGGCAAAAGATGGATTGGGCATTGGGCCGCTGACCACGCATTCATGGAGGCGTGGAGGAACCGCCCGAGCAAGCAAACCCATCCGTGCTCCACAGCACTGGTCGCATCCTGACGACGCATGTCGGCTGCCGACCGCGCAACGAGACGCTTTCGCGGCTGTTGATCGATCAGGCCGGCAAGGTGGTCGACAAGGCGGCGCTTTCCCGTGAGGCTGAGAGGCTGCGATCGCGAACGTTAGGCGAGCCAGAGGGGGTGATACGCAGAGGACGTATGTGATTGCGGTTCCAGTGTGATTTTGTTGATGCCTGCGTCCAACTCCGCCGCAGCGTTTGCAACGGCCGCGACCACGGAGCCGATCAGGTCCAGAAGCGGGTAGCTCAGGCCGCTTTCCTGTGGGAACCGCGCTGGATGGGGCGCTCGTATCTTGGCCTCGCCGGGCGCGGCGCCTAGCGTCAGCGCCATGCTTCGAGATTCGCGCGCGCAAGCCGAGCTGGAGAAGCTCGCCCCGAGGGTTGGCAAAGGGAGCCGGCAAAGACGCGCCCGCGCCAATCTTGACCGTCCGCCGGCGCCACACGGATGGCGCACCTCGGATGTGGAGGAGATCGATCTCCGCCGGTGGCGTGGCCGCACGGAGATCGCGTCCGTCGAAGGGTTGGAGGCCGGACAGCCGATCTATGGAACGTTCCGCGTGCGCTCCGACACCGGCGGCCCCTATGAGGTCGAGATCCGCAGCATCGATGCGCCCGTCAACTCCTGCGGATGCGTCGATCATCGCGTGAACCGCCTCGGCACCTGCAAGCACATCGAGGGCACGCTGGAGGCCCTGCGCCGGCGCGGCGCCAAGGCCTTTCGCCCCGCGGCCGCCGAAGGTAATCCGCGCGTCGAGGTCTTCCTCGACCGGCGCGACACGCCGCGTCCGGTTCTCACGTGGCCGCCAGCCAAAGCCGGCCTGCGGCCTGTCCGCGACTGGCTGCGGCCGTTCCTAGCGCCGGATGGCACGCTCGACTGCGCTCCCGAGAGGATCGCGGCGCTCGTCGCAGCATGGCAGAGCGCGCCGGCTCGCGTGCGGCAACGCCTGCGCGTCTCCCGTCATTTCGGACCTTGGTTGGAGCGCGAGCGGCTCCTCGCCTCGCGGGAGGCGGCGCGCGCCCAGTTCCTCGCAGAGGTCGAGGAGGGCACTGCCAGCTTCGACCTCGTCCACCCGGCGCTCTTGACCTATCAGCGCGAGGGCATGCTGCATCTGGCGTTCGGCGAGCGTGCACTGCTCGCCGATGAGATGGGGCTCGGCAAGACCGTGCAGGCGATCGCCGCCTGCGAGCTGCTGGCGCAGAGGAAGGGCATCGAGCGCGTGCTGGTGGTATGCCCGGCTTCCCTCAAGGCCGAGTGGGAGGAGCAGATCGTCCGCTTCACCGGGCGTAGCGCCAGGCCCGTCTTCGGCCCCCGGCCGCAGCGGCTTTCCGCCTATCGCGCGCCCGCGTTTTTCAACATCGTCAACTACGAGCAGGTGCTGGCCGACGCGGACGACCTCAACGCGCTGCTGGCACCCGACATCGTCGTCCTCGACGAGGCGCAACGCATCAAGAACTGGCACACCAAGACCGCGCGGCGCGTGAAAGAATTGCGGTCGCAGCACGCCTTCGTGCTGACGGGGACGCCCATCGAGAACCGCATCGACGAACTCTACTCCATCGTGCAATACCTCGACCCGGAGCTGATCGGGCCGCTTTTCCGCTTCAACCGCGACTTCTATGAGCTCGACGAGCGCGGCCGGCCAGCGGGCTACCGCAATCTCACGGAGTTGCGCCGCCGCGTGGCCCCGGTGATGCTGCGCCGGCGAAAATCCGACGTGGAGAGCGAGCTGCCGGGCCGCACCGTGAAGACCTTCTTCGTCGGCATGGCCGGGGAGCAGCGCCTGCGCTACGACGAGTACGCCAGGAAGGCCGCCCAGCTGATTGCGCAGGCCCAGCGGCGCCCGCTGCGGCGCGAGGAATTCGACGTGCTCATGTCCTGGCTCGCCTGCATGCGCATGATCTGCGACACGCCGGCGATCCTCGATCCCGCCTGTCGCATCAGTCCGAAGCTGGAGGAGCTGGAGCGCGTGCTCTCTGACCTCCTGGAGGATCCGGAGCGCAAGGTGATCGTATTCTCCGAATGGGAGCGCATGCTCGAGCTGGTCCGCCAGCTCGTGCGTGAGATGGGCATCGAGGCCGCCTGGCATACCGGCTCGGTGCCCCAGCAGCGCCGGCGCGCCGAGATCAACCGCTTCAAGAACGACCCGGCCTGCCGGCTATTCCTGTCTACCGACAGTGGCAGCGTGGGCCTCAACCTGCAGGCCGCGAGCGCGGTGGTGAACGTCGACCTGCCGTGGAACCCGGCAAAGCTGGAACAGCGCATCGCGCGTGCGTGGCGCAAGGGTCAGGCGCGCTCGGTATCGGTCGTCAACCTGGTGTGCGAGGGCTCGATCGAGCACGGCATCCTCCACCTTCTGGGTGTCAAGCAGGCGCTCGCCGACGGCGTGCTCGATGGCCGCGGCGACCTCGATGCGCTCGCCATGCCGTCCGGCCGCGGCGCCTTGGTCGAGCGCATGAGGGCCGCCATGCACTCTTCGGAGACAACGCCACGGATCGTGCCGGCGGACGAGGCCATCGCCGAGGACCTGGCGCTTCGCCACGGCGAGCGCGCACTTCTGGTGGAGGCCCACGAGCTGAGCGACGGCGCCATCGCCATGCTGGCGGTGCTCGACCTGGAGCGTGATGTCCTGGCCGCCGAGGCCGAGCGGCTGGCCACCGCCGCGGCGCAGGGTGCGCCTCCGGTCGAGATCGTCGATCGAGCGACCTGGGCGTGCGTGGCACGACTCCAGGCCGTTGGCCTCCTGCAGCGCGCTGAGGGCCGC
>JAFMSC010000013.1 GCA_017353825.1 Hyphomicrobiaceae bacterium
GAAAGCTTGAATCAACGCGTTCGCTCGGGGTCGATGATTCATTCTGCCACACCCGCCAAGGCCCATAACGGTGCTACAGGCCAGAATGAGAATTGCTGGTCCCCTTATGTCAGCGTCGCCTTGAACAGAGCGATGGTGCGGCGCCAGGCAAGCTCGGCGGCGGCCTTGTTGTAGCGGGCGGCAGCGGTATCGTTGTTGAAGGCGTGCTGGGTGCCCTCGTAGGTGTAGAGCTCGTAGCTGACACCGGCCTTGTTGAGCGCCTCGCGGTAGGCGGGGATGCCGGCGTTGATGCGGTCGTCGTTGCCGGCGTAGTGCAACACGAGGCGTGCCTTGATCCGGGCTACGTCGGCGGCCGGCGGCTGCACGCCGTAGTAGGGCGCCGCGGCCAGCAGGTCCGGCCCTGCAGCAACAGCCAGCGCGTTGGTGATGCCGCCGCCCCAGCAGAAGCCAGTGGCCCCGACCTTGCCGTTGCTTGCCGGGTGCGCCTTCAGGAAGCGGACGCCGGCGACGGCGTTGGCGGCAGTGCGCACCCGGTCGAGCTTGGCGATCATGTCGCGGCCCTTGTCCTCGTCGGCCGGCGTGCCGCCTTCCTGATAAAGAAAATCGGGCGCGAGCTCGAGGAAACCTTCAAGCGCCATGCGCCGTGTCACGTCCTGGATGTGGAGCACGAGCCCACGGTTCTCGTGGATGATGATGACGGCCGGCAGCCGCCCGGTTGCGCTGGCCGCGCGTACGAGGTAGCCCGCCATCGCGCCGCCCTCGCCGGGATAGGTGATGCGCTCGGCTTTCACCCGCGGGTCGTCCGCCGGGACGAGCTGTGCGGCAGCCCTGTCGGCCTCGATCAGCGAGGTGACGGCGACGGCCGCGGTCGTGGACCCCACCAGGGCCGTCATCCTGGCGAGGTAGGCGCGTCGGTCGAGTGCGATGTGCGTGTACTCATCGTAAAGGTCGATCATCTGCTGCGTGATCTGCATACGTTTGCTTATGCGTTGGCTCATGGCACTGGCTCCTGTGGACCAGACGGGTGCGACCAAAGAACGGCGATCCCTGAGCCTACCGTCGCTACCAGTGAACGACCAGCGATCGGCGCGGGCTCGAGCTGAGCATCCCTTCTCAACTCGTTATGCCGGCGCAGGCACCGAGGCCCTCGCAGCTACAGGCTGCCAATTCTTTTGATGGGCTCCCTGCAAGGGCATCCTCCAGCGGGCGCATACGATTGCCAGGAGGTATACGGGGTTCCCCGCTGCGGGGGAATGGCGACTGGCGAGCGGCAATGATCCCCTGTTCCGCCGCTCTCGTTCCATTGTCTCCGCGCGCGGCTCAGGTTTTCTATGGCGGGTGCTAGGCTACCCGTGCAGCAGCGTTGAGGAGAGGCGGCCGATGCCTTCGCGGACGGGGCCGAAGCGTTCGGCACTGGGGCCGGCCACGTCACGGAGCATGGCGATCACGTCCTCCTTCTCCTCAATGCTGCACTGGCGCGCGATTGGCGCCAGCAGCTGGTGCAGGCGCGAGTTGAGATCCCCGCGCAGCCGCGCCGCAAGGCGCCTGCCGCCGGTGAGGCAGGTGCGCGCGAGATCCGGACCGAGACCCACGGTGCTGGTGAGCAGCCCAAGAATGCGCCCCTCCGTCTCGGAGGTGAGTGGCCCGTCCTCGGTCGCCACCGCGTACATCATGGCCGCCACCGCGATGCGCGGATCGTTGGTGCCGGCCGACCCCCAGTCGCGTCCTGAGCGCGGCAGGTGCGGGACGCGGTTCACCAGCTGATAGGCGAACAAGGCCAAGACCATGGCGAGGAAAAACATCAGGAGGAAATACATGAGCCCCGGTCCCCCGTTGGATACTCTGCGCACGGCCTCCATTGACACCGACAATTGTGGCAAAGGCACCGATTGTGGCAAGTCGCCCCGGCTGGCTCTCCGCTCGTGGGGTCAGACCCCAGCCCTCGCTTGCATTCGGCGCGAGCGCCAACGCGAGGCGTCCGATCGGGTTCCGAGCCAGGGGCTCCGGAGCGTGGCCTGCCTAAAGGGATCGCCCGGCCCCGGCAAATGCGCTACGATGCTGCCCATGCAGACCAACTTCGGCGCCAGCCAGCTCAAGAATCCGCGCACCGCGGAGGTCGAGAAGATCCTGCGCAAGTGCGTCCATTGCGGCCTGTGCACCGCCACCTGTCCCACCTACGTGCTGCTGGGCGACGAACGGGATAGCCCGCGTGGGCGCATCTACCTGATCAAGGACATGTTCGAACGCAGGCGCCATGCCACGCCGACGGTCAAGACCCACGTGGACCGCTGTCTGTCGTGCCTATCCTGTACCACCACCTGCCCCAGTGGCGTGGACTACATGCACCTTGTGGACCACGCGCGGGCGCACATCGAAGAGACCGGGCGGCGCAGCCTGAAGGAGTGGCTCTTCCGCCACCTCGTGGCCGCCGTGCTACCTCATCCCGCCCGCTTCCGCCTGGCGCTGGCGGGCGCGCGCCTCGCTCGGCCGCTGCTGCCGCTCGTGCGGCTCGTGGCGCCCAAGGAGATCGTGGCCATGCTGGAGCTCGCGCCCCTGTCGATGCCCGGTCGCGGCGCCTACGAAGGCCCTGGCACCGCCGCCACCAAGGCCGAGCGGAGAAAGCGCGTGATCCTGCTCGCGGGTTGCGCCCAGCAGGTTCTGCGGCCCGAGATCAACGATGCCTCCATCCGGCTCCTGGCGGAGCGCGGCGTGGATGTGGAGGTGGCGCCCAATGCCGGCTGCTGCGGGGCCTTGGTGCACCACATGGGGATGGAGGCCGCCGGCCACGAGATGGCGTGCCGTAACGTCGAGGCCTGGACGCGGCTTGTGGAGAGGGGTGGCGGTCCCATCGATGCCATCGTCATTAACGCCTCCGGCTGCGGCACGATGGTTAAGGACTACGGCCACATGCTGAGGCACGATGCCAGGCATGGCGAAGCCGCAGCCAAGATCGCCGGATTGGCGCGCGACGTGACCGAGTTCCTCGCGAGCTACGACATGGGGCCGCCCAAGCGCTGGTCCTCCCTGCGCGTGGCCTATCACTCGGCGTGCTCCATGCAGCACGGCCAGCGCATCACCGAGGAGCCACGGCAATTGTTGCGCGACGCTGGATTCTCGGTGGTGGACGTGCCCGAAGGCCACCTGTGCTGCGGCTCGGCCGGCACCTATAACATTCTCCAGCCTGAGATCGCTCGCGACTTGCGCGACCGCAAAGTCTCCAACATCATGAGCATGCGCCCCGACGTCGTGGCCACCGGCAACATCGGCTGCATCGCCCAGCTGGGGCCGGCCATGGACATCCCCGTCGCCCATACTGTGGAGCTCCTCGACTGGGCCTACGGCGGCCCGGTCCCGCGCGGCCTTGAGGCCCTGGCCCGCCACGTCCACGACGTACCCGAGCCGGCGGCGCGGTACGTGATGACGTGAGCTGCAGGGGAAGCCCAAGGCGTAGTGGGATCGGGGCGAAGCTGAAAATTCCGCCGAGTCCCGTATCGCGCTGGGGGGAGAGGGGGATTACGCTTCGTTGATCCATCCTACCCCACTCCCTCTCGTCTTTCGCCATCTGCCCGGGTGCGGCGCTGCATTCGCCGGAAGAGGTTGGATTTGCCGAGGTCGATGCGGTGGTGGCACACGGAGCGCAGCTCGTTGGTGTGGTTGCCGAAGCCCACGTGCACCACATGCTTGCCCCGCATGTCCTGCACGAACTCCACCGCCGGGATGAAGTCGCTGTCCTCCGTCACCAGCAGCGCCACATCGTACACCTCGAACGTGGCGTCGCCGATGAGGTCGGTGGCGATGCGCGTGTCGAGCGTCTTCTCCGGCGCGATGGGGATGCCGCCCGAGGTGTACTGCGCATTCATGAGGTGCTCCTCCTTGGGCGTGCGCCGGTAGACGGGCACGATCACGCATCCCGTGACGTTGCGAATCTCGTGCGTTAGCTCCCACTTGTGGGCCGTGTTCTCCTCGCGCCACCGCTCGATGGTCTCCCGACGCAGGCGGATGGGCAAAGGCAGCTTGGAGGGCGCGGTCTGTTCGTGCTGCAGCATGGTCTCGAGCAGGTCGAAGTAACCGTCCTCAAACAGCGTGCCGTAGACGTGCATGCCGCGGTAGAGCACGGCGGCGGGCGCCTTACGCATCTTCTTCAGCCAGTCGGCCACCTCCTCCAGCAGCACCGCCGGCAGCGCGTGCCAGTCCACGTCGTGCTCCAGCGCGCGCTCGCCGCGGTGCACGATCTCATTCCAGGTGGTGATGAAGTTGGAGTGGTCGATGAAGATCTTGACCTGCGTGTGGTGGCCCGAGCGTAGGCGCCTCAGCTGCACCTTTAGCTCCTCGACGGCGGAGCCGACGCGGCGCGCGAAGGCGTCGATCTCCCCGACCTCGCGCGCCTTGCGGGTGGCAGCGGCGGACATCAGATAGACCACATCCACCTCCCCGCGGGCCGGGCGTCGCAGGGCCACAATCGCCAGCGCCAGAAGCAGGGCCACGATCGTCCCGAAGACGCCCAGTGCCCACGCCAGAGGGGCGGCCGCGAAGCCCGCCAGCAAACCTTGCGTGAGCTCGTCAAGAAGGCCGTGCCACGTCCCCATCGCCTGGCGTCCTCCAGATCCGACCAAAGCACCCCAGAGGACGACTGAGAGGACGCCTGTGCAGTCGAGGACCGCGCGCACAAGGCGCAAAGTCGGCGGGTGCGAAACTAGGCGCTGCCTGCCTAGGGTGCAAGATAACGGACGTGCGCAGTGCGGCGGTTTCATGGGGCGCCATGGCCGATTTGCCACGGGGGCGGACAAAGCCGCATCGCCCATTTGCGGCCGCAGGCGCGTTCACCTAGTTTGGCGGGCACTGATCGGCGCCCATGCGGGGCGGTGGAAGCACGAGGGGGAAGCCGGGTGAGGTCCGCTCTTGGCTCACTTGCGCTGACGATGTGTGTTACCGTCGCGGGGGAGGCGACAGCGCAGTCGGCGCCGTCCAGCCTGGAGCTCCGCGCGGGCGTGCTGGCGCATGATGTGCCGGACCTGTGGGCGGGTTTCAACCTGGAGAGCGGCGTCGACATCAACGCCGAGCTGCTGTTCGGCCGAGGCCTGCCGGTGGCCGGAGGCACGATCCGGCCGGCGCTCGGCGCCTCCATCAACACGCAGGGTTTTACCAGCCGGCTCTACTTCGATGCCCGCTGGGAAATCGAGTTCCAGCGCGCGTTCTTTCTTGGCCTGGGGCTGGGCGCTGCGGTGCACGATGGCCTGCTCGCACCCACCGAGCCCGATCGCAAGGCGCTGGGCTCGCGCGTGCTGTTCCACATTCCGCTGGAGCTGGGGCTCAGGCTCGACGCCCGCAACAGCGTGTCGGTCTATTTCGAGCACACCTCCAACGGCAACCTCGCCCGCTTCAACGAAGGCCTCGACGCCATCGGGGTCCGCTACGGGCACCGGTTCTAGGTGTCATCCTTCGACGCCGCTAACGCGCCATTCAAGAACGACGAGCCTTTACCCGCGAGCCCGCAGAGCGCCGCCCTGCGGGCTTACTCCGGTTTGATGCTTGCGTCCTTGACGATGGTGGCAAACTTGACGACCTCGGTCTTCACGAACTCTTCGAATTGAGCGACTGACATCGTCACCACCTCGGCGCCGGCGTCAACGAGGTTGCCCTTGACGTCCGGCTCCATCAGGATGCGGTTGATCTCCGTGTTGAGCCGCAGAACGATGTCGCTGGGGGTGCCGTGCGGCGCGAAGAAGCCTTGCCAGAGGCCGATATCGAAATCGGCGATTCCGCTGGCTTCGGCCACCGTCGGCACCTCAGGGGCAAAGCTGGAGCGTGTGCCCGTGGAAACCGCCAGCAGCTTTAGCTTCCCGGCCCTGACGAGGGGTACTGCGGCCGGCAGGCCGGAGAAGAAGAAGTCCACGTGCCCTCCCAGCAGATCGTTCAGGGCCGGACCGGCGCCCTTGTAGGGCACGTGCGCCAGGTTGGTCCTGGTCCTGAGCTTCAGGACCTCGCCGGCGAAATGTCCCGGCGTACCGGCGCCGGCCGATGCGAACGACAGGCCCCCCCCGGCCGCTGCCGCCTTCAGCATCTCGGCGACGGTCGAGTAAGGGGTATTGCCGGGCGCGACCAGGGCGAGCGGCACGATCGTCGCCAGCGCTACCGGCTGCAAATCCTTCTCAGGATCGTAGCCGGCGGCCTTGTTCCAATGCGGCGTGATGGAGATCTCGCCGGTCTGGCCCACAAGCAGGGTGTGTCCGTCGGGAGGAGAGGCAATGACACTGCGCGTGGCGATGGCCCCGCCGGCACCGGCCCGGTTCTCCACGACCACCGACTGGCCGAGCGCACGAGCCAGCTTGTCGGAGACGACGCGGGCGACGAGGTCGCCGGTGCCGCCCGGTGCGTAGGCGACGACGAGGGTGATCGTCCGGCTGGGAAACGTGTCCGCCGCCGCGGGCGCGGCAAACCCGCTCGCGATCCACGCCGCCAGCCCTGCCGCAAACGTGGCGCACACCGCGGAAAGCGACTTCATACGCACTACTCCTCCCTATCTCGGTTGGCAAGCGTTTGCCTCCCCTCGTCATGCGCGGGGTTCGTGCTATCGTAGCCCTTATCCTGTCGCGGTGCCACGGAGAAGCCCGCCCAATGTCGAACGCGCCGTCCCCCTATTATCTGCCGATCCGCGCAGAGTGGCTCTCTCGGCGCACGGAATCCATCATCGAGCCGGACCTGCCGATCGTCGATCCGCACCACCATCTCTGGGATGGCTCGCGCCGGCGCTATCTCTTGGATGAGCTGCGCGTCGACACCGGCAGCGGGCACAACATCCTCGCCACCGTATTCGTCGAGGCGCGCTCGATGCACCGCGCCTCGGGCCCGGCCGAAATGCGCCCCGTAGGCGAGACCGAGTTTGCCAACGGCGTGGCGGCCATGAGCGCGAGTGGCATCTATGGCAACACCTGGCATTGCGCCGGCATCGTCGGGCACGCCGATCTTACGCTCGGCAGCCGGGTGGAGCCGGTTCTGGAGGCGCACCTGCGGGCCGGCGGCTCCCGTTTCCGGGGCATCCGCCACATCACGGCCTGGGACGCCGACTATTCGGTGCGCAATCCGGCCTACAACCCACCCAAGGGGCTGATGGGCGACGCCGCCTTCCGTGAAGGGTTTGCCGTGCTTGGCCGCCTCGGCCTTAGCTTTGATGCCTGGCTATTCCACCCCCAGATCGACGAGTTAACTGATCTTGCGCGTGCGTTCCCCGAGGTCGGCATCGTCCTCGACCATGTCGGAGGCCCGATCGGCATTGGCGCCTATGCCGGCAAGCGCGAGGAGGTGTTTCCCGTCTGGGCGGCGTCGATGAGGCGGCTGGCGGGCTGCCCCAACGTGTACGTCAAGTTGGGCGGGCTCGGCATGCGGCTCGGTGGCTTCGGCTTTTGCGATGCGCCCGAGCCGCCGTCGTCGCAGGCGCTGGCGGCCGCATGGCGCCCCTACGTTGAGACCTCTATCGAGGCGTTCGGGCCGGCGCGCGCCATGTTCGAGAGCAACTTCCCCGTCGACAAGGGTTCCTACAGCTATGCGGTGTTCTGGAACGCCTGCAAGCGCCTGGCCCACGCTGCCAGCGACGCCGAGAAGGCCCAGCTGTTCAGCGGCACAGCCGCGCGGTTCTACCGGCTTCAGTTGCAAGCCTGACGCCGTCGGTGAAACGGCTCATGCGCATTTGCTCCAGCCCTGGCTGGGACGCGGGCACCAGCGAGTTCATCCGTGGCTTAGGACGTGGGGTTGGTGCCACCATACCCGTTCTACGACCTTGCTTTGCCGCCTCCCGCAACGAGGTAGCCCAACTTGCGCAGATTCTTCTGCGCAAGTTGGGGTAGGTCTTTCATGCGCCGGGGTGGCGGCAGCCGGCATGACTGTTAGGATGTTCTTTCTACGACGCCCCCTATGACGCCCCCTGCGACGCCCCCTGCGACGCCCAAGTCGCTCCCTCCCGCCGCCGGCGATCTGTGTCAGCCGCGTAGGTGGCGAGGGCGACATTGGTCGCGATGCCGTCAATTGTGGGCGGCCCGGTGAGGCGGGTGGCTTCCTCAGGGCCCACCGCCAGCACCGGCGTCTCGCCCTTGTTGACCTGGGCGATGGAGCGCTTGAGCAGGCGGCGGTAGGCGGAGATGGCCTTGTCGGAGGAGCCCAGGTGCTCCTTGGTGCGGTCCTGGATGGGTCCTAAGCTTTCGACTGCCCACTGGTCGTGGACATTGATGTCCTCGCCCATGCCCGTATAGGTCTTGTGCTGCTGCTCGTGTGGGTCGAAACCATAGTGGTTGCTGCGGTTCTTCCGGGAGCGGTATTCCGGCAGCTCGTATACCTGCAACCGCTGGGCGCGCATGGCCGCCTTGTCCACCGGCTTCCCGAAGCTGGTGAATACCGTGTACCAATAACAGTTCAAGTCGTCGACGGGGGCGTGCCACTGCATCAGCGTCATTTCCTGGCTGAGCGGGATGGAGATGGCGTGCGGGAAGATCTGGTTGGTCACGCGCATGTGTGTCGCCCCGTTGCCGAGATCACGCGTGGTGACGATCTTGAGGCCGTAGCCGGTCGGCTCCACCTTTATGGTGGGCCGGCCGTGCTCGCGCATCACCCGTGTCATGGGGATGTCTGAATCGAGCGAGGCGTCGCGGAACTGCTTGCCGTAGGATTTGGCGCGGTCCTCATCCTCGAAGAAGCGGTGCAGGTAGGAGGCATGCGCCGGATCGATACCCACCTCTAGCGCCTGCAGCCAGTTGCACTCCCACAGGCCCTTGAAGGCGAAGGTGTGGGTGTCGGGTGCCAGGAAGCAGTCGAAGGCGGGGAACGCCGGCGCCGCCGCAAGGCCGCCGGGACCCAAGTAAGCCCACAAGATACCGGCCTTCTCCGCCACCGGGTAGGCCGGCTGCCTAATGTTGCGGCACAGCGGGCTGTTGACGGGCTCGGCCGGCGTTTCCAGGCACCGTCCCGTCACGTCGAACAGCCAGCCATGGAAGGAGCAGCGCAGGCCGCCATCCTCGCGCCGTCCAAATGCCAAGTCGGCGCCGCGGTGCGGGCAGTGCCGGTCGAGGAGGCCGTAGCGGCCCTCCTCGTTGCGAAACAGCACCAGGTCCTGGCCCAGGAGGCGCACGGCCTTGACGGGGCGGGGGGCGTCGAGCTCCACCTTGAGCGCTACCGGCTGCCAGTAGCGCCGCATGAGGGCGCCGCAGGGCCTCCCAGGCCCGACGCGGGTGATCAGCTCGTTCTCCTGGGCGCTCATCATCGGCCCTGGTCT
This sequence comes from Hyphomicrobiaceae bacterium, assembly GCA_017353825.1. GTDB lineage: Bacteria > Pseudomonadota > Alphaproteobacteria > Rhizobiales > Hyphomicrobiaceae > AWTP1-13. The sequence goes on from JAFMSC010000013.1 coordinate 9,260, forward strand.
CCTCTGCAGCTTGGCCCAGGATAGCCGCACCCCTACCCAAACGCGCAACCGGAGCCATCCCGGCCGGCTGGCTCCTTGGCTTGAATTCCCGCGACGCGCCGGGACAGCTGCCTGCTAGGACGGGATGCCCAGAAGCCGGGCGGCCGTACCTCCCAGGATGGCGATCCGGTCGTCGTCGCTCAGTCCCGGTGTCTCAAGGATCAGGTCCACGGCCGTCTTGGTCCACGGGAAGGGATAGTCGGTGCCGACCGTGAGCTGGCCGGCTCCCACCTCGGCCACGAGGTGGCGCACGCCCTCGGGATTGAACACCATCGTGTCGAAATAGAGCTGCTTGAGGTACTCCGACGGCTTCTTCTTGATGGCCCCGTGCGTGCCGCCGGGACAGAGGTCGGGTCGGGTTGGGCACCCGGCGTCCGAGCGGCCCATGTAGGAGGGCAGGTAGCCGCCCGCATGCGCCGCGATGATCTTAAGGCCAGGATAGCGGTCGAGAGTGCCCTCGAAGATCAGGTGCGAGAGGGCGATGGTGGTCTCCAGCGGGTAGCCGATCACGTTGCCCAGGTAGCCGTTGCCCTTGAACCGTTGCCCGAGCTGGCTGGCGGTTCCGTCGGCCTGCGGGTGGAGGAAGATCACGACGCCCAGCTCCTCGGCCTTGGCCCAGAATGGGTTGAACTTGGGGTCGCTGATCTCCTCGCCGGCCACGTTGCCGCCGATGCCCGCCCCGCGCAGGCCATATTTCTTGACGCCCTCTTCGAGCTGCTGGGCGGCGAGATCGGGGAACTGCAGCGCCACCGTTGCGAACGCGACAAATCGGTCCGGGTGTGCCGCGCACGCCTCGGCGAGCTTCTCGTTTTGAACGCGAATGACCTGGCTGGCGACATCGCGATCGGTCCGATACCAGTTCGGATTGATGCTCAGCGCCTCGATGTCGATGCCCTGCTCGTCCATCGCCTTCAGTCGCGTCGCCACGTCAGTGGCCATGTCGAGATCCGGACGGAGTGAGGGGCCTGCGAACTTGAGGTTCATCAGCGCCAGGGCCTCGGGCACAGCGCAGTGGGCGTGCACGTCGACCGTCTTAGCGCGCCTGCCATTGACGACAACCTCCCGCCGTCGGCCTTGAGCGTGTGCCTCGGGCAAGAGGTCGCAGCCGACGAACGCCAAACCAGCCAATGCGCCCGCCGCGGTGCGCAGCATCTCTCTGCGTGTGTCCATGGGCGTCCTCCTCTTTTTTCTACGGATTGGGGGAGGTTAGCGCGAATGGCGGTGTTTTGGCTATGCGCGCAAGGCGGCACGCTATGCCGGCCAAGTCGCCTTGAGAGTGTGGCCTTGATAGGGCTCGATTTCGGCGATGCGACGCGCGCACTCTAGCACGCGACGGGCGTCCTTGCGCCTGAGCCGGGTGGCCTCCGCCGTCCTGAGCCGCGCGATGAACTCGGCATCGCAGCGGCTGAGCTCATCGCGGCAGAGATGACAGCGCTCGATCAGGGCGCGCAGCGAGAAGCCCTCGACGGTCGTGTACCAGGCAGCCTCCTCCCAGAGCTCGGCGAGCTTTTCGCCCTGGCGCGTGGTCAGGTCCTGTAGGCGGGAGCCGATGCTGTCCAAGAAATCGAGCTCCCAGTCTGTCCACGCCATGTCCTCCATGTGGACTAGGGACTGGGCCGTGGCGGCGGCGCGCGCCGGGTTCTTCTGAAGCGCCAGGATTTCGCGATAGTCGACCATCGCCAGACCTGTGGGAGAGCTGTGGCTAGCCTGTGGAAAGGCGCGAGGGCAAGCGTGGAAAACCGTAGCCGATTCGACGTATCGCCCAACGGCGCTCACCGCGTTTCAATGGGTTAGTAACCGGCTTATCCCCAATCGAAGCGCAAGCACCCATTTCAGTCTGGCCAGTCTGGTCAGTCTGGCCGCATGCCCAATCAACCCTCAGCGGTAGAGGCGTCCACGTACGAGCTTGGAGGAGGCGACAGGCCAAAGCCGCTGGAGCGAGGCTGAGGCTGAGCGGGGACCTGCCGCGGGGGAAGCCGACGGCTTCTGAGACAGACCGTTCGGCCGGAAACCGAAGGCTGTGAAGTACACCCCCATTGCATCAGCAACGTCCCGGTTTCGTGGGGTCCCCGCATTGACAGGGGTGGCACTCTACAAGCGTTTTTCAGCAGCCATCCGCCTCAGGGCAGGTCTGGGATGTGCCCAGCGGATCGACACCGACGAACTCGACGCCGGCCCGTGCAGCCTTGGACTTGAGCATCGCGGTCAATGGGGTCCAACGAGGCGTCGGCAACATCTTTGGCCAGGCGCAGAGCGCGCGAGGCCTTCACGATCACGATCCGGCCATCGCGATCGACCAGATGCGGCTCGCCTCGCTCAGTTCGGGATGATGAACTGGTCAGCGTTGCGAAGCGGCCTCGCTTGCCATGGCAACGGCCGCGGCGCGGGCGGTGACGTGCTCGCGGTGCAGGAGGTAGAGACCGGTGGCGATGACGATGGCGGCGCCGGTGAGCGTCCACCGGTCGGGCATCTGGCCGAACACCAGGAAGCCGGCGGTGGAGTGGGTGAGGAGCGTGACGTAGAGGAACGGCGCCAGTGTGGAAGCGGGCGCGTAGCGGTGAGCGACGATGAAGGCGTAGTGGCCGAGGCCACCGTAAAGCCCCATGGAGAGCATGAGGACCCAGCACGAGCCGTTGGCGGGCCAGACCCAGTCCGCCAACGCGAACGGCGACAATAGCAACGTGCCCGCCAGCAGCGAGTAGAAGAGGGTGACCCCGGAGCGGTCGAAGGCCGCGAGGTAACGCGTGAGGATGCCGAACAACGCCATGCACAGAACGGTGCCGAAGGCCCACAGCACGGCCGGATGCACGCTGGCGAAACCGGGGCGGATGGCAATGAGCGCGCCGAGGAAGCCGATCAGGATGGCGACGCCGCGGCGCCAGCCGATCCATTCGCGGAGCAACGGGCCGGCCAAGAGCGCGGTGGCGAGCGGGGCGAGGAAGCCGATCGTGGTGGTCTGGTCTAGGCGCAGGTGTCTGAGCGCCAGGAAGTTGAAGGCGGTTGAGCCGAGGAGGATGAACGAGCGCACGATCTGCAGGCCGAGCCTGCGCGTACGCATGAGGTCCGGAACGGCCACCAAACCCAGCAGCACTACCATGGCGGCGAGCTGGCCAAGGAAGCGCATCCACACCACCTGCAGCACCGGCAGATTGGTGGTCGTGACCAGGTATTTGCCCGTCGTGTCGAGGCATGCGAAGAGCGCGCACGTGAGGCACATCAGGCCGACGGCGCCGAGCGGGCGCGAGGCCGTCGGGGCGAAGGACTTGGACGGGAGCGGCTTCTGCATGGGGAAGGGAGTGGCGAATAGGGAGTGGGGATCGGGGAGTCCACGGATTTTGGCGTCTGCTAGCCCATTCCCCACTCCCTTGCGCGCGCTTGCATTCAGACGCGTAGGGGTTCCCGCCGGTCGGCCAGGATCAGGCTGATCACCGCGAACACGATCTCGCCCTTCTGGTTGCGGCCCTCAACGGCGTTGGCCAAGAGACCACGGTTGGGGCGCGACTTGAGGTCGATCTTCTCGATCAGCCGGCTACGGTAGGAGACGGTGTCGCCAACGTAGACTGGCTTGGGCCACCTGAGGTCGCGAAAGCCGGGCGAGGGGCCGTAGGTGGCAAGGCGCGCGCCCCTGGCCAGGGCCCCGGCGTTGATCCTCTGGCGCGTGACGATAATGGCGCGGATCAGGTGCGCCGCCGTGTGCCAGCCCGACGCGCATAAGGCGCCGAACAGCGAGGCTTTGGCCGCCTCTTCGTCGAGGTGGAACGGCTGCGGGTCGAATTGGCGCGCGAAGTCGATGATCTCTTCACGCGTAAAGGTGTGGCTGCCGAGATCACCCATTTCGCCGATGACGCGGTCCTCAAAAAAGGCGTCGCCCTCGCCAATTCCGGCCGTGCCGTCCCAAAGGCTGGGGGTTGGCGCGGCCTCCGCCTTGGGCTTGGCGGCTGTAGCGGCCGGCGCCGCCTCAGGGTGACGCACGCGCGTGAGCTGGTTGGTGAGCCAGAGGGCCGGCACCTCGCCAGTGGCATCGACCAGCTCCACCAGCACCTTGGCGAGGCCCACGTCGGGCCGCGAGGCGAGCACGCGCTTCTCCTGCACGGTATAGCGCATGCTCAGCACGTCGCCGGGCCGGACCGGACGCTTCCAGCGCACCTCGTCGATGCCCGGCGAGCCGAGCGAGGCGGCGCGTCCAAGCAAGCCGTCTGCCACCATGCGCATCATCATGGCGCAGGTGTGCCAGCCGGATGCGCACAGGCCGCCCACGGGTGTGGCCTTGGCGGCCTCAGGGTCGGTATGCATCGGCTGTGGGTCGAAGGCGCGGCCGAAGGCGATGACCTCTTCCGCGGTAACCACCTTGTGGCCGAAGGCGTAGGGCTCGCCCACAGCAAGGTCCTCGTGATGCAGCTTATCGCCGCTTTTTGCCCTCTGTTGCACGCCCTTGCCTCACTGGTGGTCCCCGAACCTAGCCCTGCTTACAGGCTGCAGCCACGCTTGTCAGCGCCAGCGTCCCGGGCAACATAGCTGGTACGCAAACCGGGGGAGGCATCAGTTTGCGCATGGCCGCGGATCACAGCTTACGCATCGTCGTGGCCGGCGCCGGCAGCATAGGCTGCTACCTGGGCGGCTGCCTGGCCCTCGCCGGACGCGATGTGACACTCTTGCTGCGGCCCGCGTTGGCCACGAGCATCGCCCGCCACGGCCTGCGCCTCTCGGACCTGGACGGCGGTGACCGGCTGGCAACGCCATCGACCGTGCGGCTGGCGACCGATGCGGCGACCGCGCTCGCCGAGGCCGATATCGTCCTCGTCACGGTCAAGAGCGGCGACACGGCGGCCATGGCCGATCTGATCGCTGAGCATGCGCCGTCGGGCGCCACTGTAGTGAGCCTGCAGAACGGCGTGAGCAACGTGGAGGTGCTTCTGGCGCGGCTCGGCGGCATGGCGCGTGTGGTGCCGGGAATGGTGCCGTTCAACGTGGTGACGACGCGCGCCGAGGGGCAGGCGCCGCGCTTCCATCGCGCGACCAGCGGCGCGGTACAGATCGGTGCGGGCGTGGCGGGGCTGCGCGATGCGCTCCACACCCGCGGCGTGACGGTGGCCGAGAGCCGGTACATGACAGGCATCCTCTGGGGCAAACTGCTGATCAACCTCAACAACGCGCTCAACGCGCTCTCCGGCGTTCCGCTGGCGGCTGAACTCGCCGACAAACGCTGGCGGCGGCTGCTGGCGCGGCAGATCGAGGAGGCCCTCGCGGTGCTGAAAGCGTCGGGCATCCGCCCTGCCCGCATCGAGGGCGTGGCGCCCGGCGCCGTCCCGCGCATCCTGCGGCTGCCCGACTGGCTGTTCCGCCGCGTCGCCCGGCGCATGCTGGCGATCGACCCGGAGGCGCGCTCGTCCATGTGGGAGGACCTGGAGCGGCGGCGGCCGACCGAAATCGACCACCTGCAGGGTGCGATCCTGGCGCTGGCCGCCGCCAAGGCTCCCACACTCGTGCCGCTCACCCGGCGTATCGTGGCGTTGGTAAAGGCGGCGGAGGCAGCGCGGGCTGGCTCGCCGGGCCTAGCGCCGGAGCGGATCGCAGGTTAGCCCCTGGGCCGAGGCCGAACACGCCAGGTTCTCCGTGAGATTGGCGCCTGGCGGATGACTGGCTTCGCCCTACTAATCCGCCCTACAACGTTAGGCGTGGGGAGGAGACGAGCATGGATGCCGATGCGATCGTGGTGGGGGCGGGGCTGGCGGGGCTGGTCGCCACCTGCGAGCTGATCGATGCCGGCAAACGCGTCATCCTCCTCGACCAAGAGCCGGAACAGTCGCTGGGCGGGCAGGCGTTCTGGTCTTTCGGCGGCCTCATGTTCGTGGGCTCGCCTGAGCAGCGCCGGCTCGGCGTCCGCGACAGCTACGACCTCGCCCTGCAGGACTGGCTGGGTTCGGCCGGCTTCGACCGGCCAGAGGACCGCTGGCCTCGGCGCTGGGCCGAGGCCTACGTGGGCTTCGCCGCGGGCGAAAAGCGGGCCTGGCTCCACGCCATGGGCGTGCGCTGGTTTCCCATCGTGGGCTGGGCCGAGCGCGGCGGCTATCTCGCCACCGAGCATGGCAACTCGGTGCCGCGCTTCCACGTCACGTGGGGCACGGGGCCGGGGCTCATCGCACCGTTCCTCGCCAAGCTGCGCGAGGCGGCCAAGGCGGGTCGCGTCGGTTTGCGCTTCCGGCACCGGGTGAATGCGCTGACGCAAACCGCCGGCCGGGTGGATGGCGTGGCAGGTGACATCCTTGAGCCCTCCAGTGTGGAGCGCGGCACGCCCTCCTCGCGCACGGTGGCGGGCGACTTCGCGCTCAAGGCTCAGGCCGTGATCGTCACCTCGGGCGGCATCGGCGCCAACCACGACCTGGTGCGGTCAAGCTGGCCCAAGAGCCTGGGCGAGCCGCCAGCGCACATGCTGTCCGGCGTGCCGGACCACGTGGACGGCCGCATGCTGGGCATCGTCGTGGCGGCCGGCGGCAGCGTTATCAACCCGGACCGCATGTGGCACTATACGGAAGGAATCACCAACTTCGCGCCCATCTGGAGCCAACATGGCATCCGCATCCTGCCGGGGCCGTCGTCTATGTGGATCGACGCCTGCGGCCGGCGCCTGCCGGCCCCGCTGTTCCCCGGCTTTGACACGCTGGGTACGCTTGCCCACCTGCGCAAGACCGGCTACGACTGGTCCTGGTTCATCCTGACACAGAGGATCATCGCGCGTGAGTTCGCTCTGTCGGGCTCGGAGCAAAACCCAGACCTCACGGGCAAGAGCGTGTTGAAGGTACTGGGCCGGCGTTTCGGCGTGCCGAGCTCGGTAGACGCCTTCAAGCAGAAGGGCGCGGATTTCATCGTGCGGGGGACGTTGGCTGAGCTGGTGGCCGAGATGAACGCCCGAACTGGCGCGGCCTTGATCGACGCGGCGGCGCTGGAGCGCGAGATCGTTTCCCGCGACCGCGAGATCGCCAACCCTTACACCAAGGATGCGCAAGTTACCGCGCTCCGCGGCGCGCGCGCCTACGTCGGCGACCGCCTGGTGCGCGTCGCCAAGCCCCACCGCTTGCTCGATCCCAAGGCGGGGCCACTGATCGCCGTGCGTCTGTGGGTCCTGACGCGCAAGACCTTGGGCGGGCTCCACACCGACCTGGCGGGGAGGGTGCTGCGGCCGGATGGGGAGCCCATGGGCAACGTGTTCGCCGCCGGCGAGGTAGCGGGCTTCGGCGGCGGGGGCATGCACGGCTACCGCGCGCTGGAGGGAACATTCCTTGGCGGGTGCCTGTTCTCGGGACGCGTTGCGGGCCGGGCCGCGGCAGGACGCGTGGCGTGATGCCGGTGCCGGACTGCCTCTGCCCGCCGCCGTCTGGCCATCCACCAGGGCCATGCACCAGTGTCGGCCTTCCACAGGGGGTCCCGAGGTCGACGGAGTGAAGGGCAGGCACGGGCGTTGCCTGGCTTTGCCTCTCACCGGCTCCCTCGATGAAGGCGACAAGCACATCGAGGACGCAATCGGGTTGTTTAAGACAACCTTGTTGCTGACGCGGAGAGACCGCGCGGAGAGGGAGCCGGACGGAGGCTGCCGCGCGTGCGCGCCTTCCCTCACGTGCCGCGGCGCACCAGGTTGGCCGGGCTTGCCTGGCGCACATCGGTGAGGCCGCAGAGCGCCATGGAGACGTCGAGCTCCCGGCGGATGCACTCCAACGCCTTGGCGACGCCGGCCTGGCCCAAGGCGCCTAGACCGTAGATGTAGGCGCGGCCGATGAAAACGCCCTTGGCGCCCAGCGCCAGCGCTTTGAGCACGTCCTGGCCGCTGCGGATGCCGCCGTCCATGAACACCTCGATGCGGTCGCCGACGGCGGCGACGATCGCCGGCAGCGCGGCGATCGAGGAGATGGTGCCGTCGAGTTGGCGGCCGCCGTGGTTCGATACGATCAGTGCGTCGGCGCCGCTCCTGACTGCGAGCTCGGCGTCCTCGGGGTCGAGGATGCCCTTAAGGATCAGCTTGCCGCCCCACTGGTCCTTGATGCGCTTCACGTCGTCCCAGTTGAGCGTCGGGTCGAACTGCTCCGTGGTCCAGGACGCGAGGGCGCGCGTGTCCTTCACCCCCGGAGCGTGCCCGACAATGTTGCGGAAGGTGCGGCGCCTGGTGCGGGCCATGCCGAGCCACCAGCGCGGTTTGCGGGCGATGTCGAGGATATTGGAGGGCGTCATGCGCGGCGGCGCGGAGAGCCCGTTCTTGATGTCCTTGTTGCGCTGGGCAAGAATCTGCAAGTCGAGCGTCAGCACCAGCGCCGAGCACCCGGCAGCCTTGGCGCGGGCGATCAGGCTGTCGTTGAAGTCGCGGTCACGCATCACGTAGAGCTGGAACCAGAACGGTTTGTCGGTGGCGTCGGCCACGTCCTCGATGGAGCAGATGCTCATGGTGGAAAGGGTGAACGGCACCCCAGCCGCTGCAGCGGCGCGGGCGGCGAGAATCTCGCCGTCCGCATGCTGCATGCCGGTCATGCCGACCGGGGCGAGGGCCACGGGCATGGCCACGGGCTGGCCCACCATGACCGCGGCCAGGATGCGGTTGGAGAAGTCGACAGCCACGCGCTGGCGCAGATAGATGCGCTGGAAGTCGGCCTCGTTGGCGCGGTAGGTGCTCTCGGTCCAGGCGCCGGTGTCGGCGTAGTCGTAGAACATGCGCGGCACCCGCTGACGGGCGAGCGCGCGCAAGTCCTCGATGCAGGTGATTGGTTGAGGCATGGCGGTTCCTCCCAGCGCAGCTGGCGTTTTGCCTACTTTCGCCGGAGGCGTGCCGGGCGATCAAGCAGGTTTCAGGTTCCGGGGCTCAGACCCCTCGCGTCAGCGGATCGCAACGGCAACAGTGCCGGAGGCGAGGGGCCTCACGCCCTTTCTTCCTGAAACCTGAGCTAGGCCTTGCGGGCACGCTGGCCGAACAGGATGTTCTGCGCCTGCTTGTCGGTGGCGAGGTTGGCGGCGGTCTGCCGCAACTCCTCGCCCACCTTAACGCCCTTGGCGACGGCAGGGCGCTCGTGCATGCGCTGGAACCACTTCTCCAGGTTCGCGAACTCGGCGATGTCCTGGCCCTGGTTCTTGTACGGGCGCACCCAGGGATAGCTGGCCATGTCGGCGATCGAGTATTCGCCGGCGAGATACGGCCGGTCCTTAAGGCGGGTGTCGAGCACGCCGTAGAGTCGGTTCACCTCGTTGGTGAAGCGGTCGATGCCGTACTGCACCTTCTCGGGCGCGTAATTGCGGAAGTGGTGAGCATTGCCCGCGTTGGGCCCGAGGTTGGCCATCTGCCAGAACAGCCACTCGTCCACGGCCACGCGCTGGCGCTCGTCGGCGGGATAGAACTTGCCGGTCTTGCGGCCAAGGTATTGGAGAATGGCGCCGGACTCGAAAACCGAGATCGGCCGGCCGCCGGGGCCGTCGGGATCGATGATGGCCGGCATGCGATTGTTGGGCGCGATGGCCAGGAACTCGGGCTTGAACTGCTCGCCGCGGCCGATGTTGACGGGCTTGATCGCGTACGGGAGCCCACACTCCTCCAGCATAATGGTGATCTTGTGCCCGTTGGGCGTGGGCCAGTAGTAGAGCTCGATGGGCCGTTGCGGCATGGGCGCATCCTTTCGCTGCTGTGCTCGATGCGGAAGGTTAGCCTCCGTCGTTGAGGGGTAAAAGCAACTCTGCGTGACGCCCGCTCGCGCCGGCGCCCGAGTGGGCTCGTTAGGGCTGAGCGCTGCCCGCCAGCAGCTGTGCCTTCCGCGCGCGCAGCTCGATCCACTTGCGGCAGCTCGCAAGGCTCACGTCACATTTGATCTCGATGGGAGCGCCGGGCGGCTCGTCCTGCAAGGCCACGAGCGTGGCTGGCGGCTGGATATTCGAGGCCACCGCGGCGGTGATCGGCTCGGAGGTCAAGGCTGCGATCTCGGCCGGCTCGCCAACGGGGCTCCCATCGGGGTTCCAGGTGGCTGCCGGCTGGTCCGCAGTGGCGGCCTGGCGGGCGGTCTGGGGGGCGGCGTGGGGGGCGGCCTCGATCGCCCTCACGTCGGCCGCGGCTTTCTGGACCAGCTCGCCAACCGTGGCACCGGACATGGAGGGGTTTGCGGCAATCGCATCGGCCGACAGCACCTTCTCCAGGGGCTGGTCGGGCGGGGTCTTGAGCAGGCGGACGGCCGCAGAAGGCCCAACCAGAAAAGCAAGTCGCACGTTGACCTGTGTCGCCTGCAGGCCGCTGTCCTTTAGCGCCGAGATCAAATCGTGGGCATAGGCTGCAGCGGCCTGGCGCGAGAAGGCCAAGTTGGTCCGCAGAGCGAGGATCTGCCGCTCGCTGAGGCCCGCGACCTGCGATCGAAAGCTCTTATTCACCACAAGGAGAAAAGTGGGCTCGATGAATTGAAACGGACCCAGGGCGGTCGAGCGCGGGTTTTTCCTGCGCAGGTGTCCGGCGGATTCCGCTGTCATCAGCCGATCGAGGAACTCCTGCATCGGGAAGGCGTGCAGGCCAGCCTCCTCGGTGCCTTTGGCTTGAGTCGTGACGGCCGACACGTCCTCGAGGTCAACCGGATCAGCCGCGTATAGGGGCACGAGCGATAGCAATGCATTCGAGCACGTCACCACCGCCAGCCGCCGAAGCCGCCTGAGGCGTACGGCGGGAAGGGCTCTGACGACACCGGTAGCACGCGACGGTCGTGGAACGCGATCAAGGTGCCGGCGCGGACGCTCGCTTGCCGGGCTTAGACTGGCGCCTTCACTCGACCCGCAAGAGAATTTCGCGCAGCTCATCAGATACGTCCGGCGTCCCGTCTCCTAGCCCATACGCGCGCGTCTCGCCTCCCCATGTGCCCGCGGCAGGTCGCCGATCGAGCCTACGGCGGCAAAGCTTTCGCATCGGTGAAGCAGGCTGTCTGCGACAGGGGGCTGCCCTCAGTGGGGGCCAGATATTTCCTTGAAGGGGCGAGACATCGTCCCCCTGGGGACCATGCGAAGGTTCGTTTGGTCGCCAACAGTTAAGGTGCGGGGCCTCAACGCCCGGGCGATCGCGCGTCCGACGCGCTCCGGCAGGAATGGCTGCATCGGCACGCCAATTTGCCGGGCGAGGCCCCCGGATCAGGCCGGCCACCCCGCCCGTCGATGTTGGGACGCCGCGTCGCCTCGTTGCCGGCTAAGGCAGCAGCACGATGGCGCCAGTGGTCTTGCGGCCTTCCAGGTCGCGGTTCGCCTGGGCGGCGTCCTTCAGGGCGTACGTGTGATTGACGTTGATCTTGACGATGCCCTTGCTCACCACGTCGAACAGCTCGCTGGCGTTCGCGAGGAGGTCCGCGCGCTTGGCAACGTAGGTCTGCAGCGTCGGGCGCGTGGCATAAAGCGAGCCCTTGCTGGAGAGCCCCAGGAGGTCGAAGTTAGCGATGGCGCCCGAGGCGTTGCCGAAGCTCACCCACAACCCGAGCGGCTTCAGGCAGTCGAGCGAGGCGGGATAGGTGTCCTTGCCGACGCCGTCGTAAACCACGTCTACGCCCTGGCCGCCCGTCAGCTCCCGCGTGCGCTTGACGAAGTCCTCGGTCTTATAGTTGATAACATGGGTGCAGCCGGCGTCCTTGGCGAGCTTCGCTTTCTCCTCAGATCCCACCGTGCCGATGGTGGTGGCGCCCAGGTGCCGAGCCCATTGCGCCGCGATCAGGCCGATGCCGCCAGCGGCGGCGTGCAGGAGCATGACGGTGCTGGGGCCCACCTTGTAGGTCTGGCGCAGCAGGTAACGTACTGTCATGCCCTGCAGCATCATGCCGGCGGCGGTCTTGTCGTCGATCGAAGCGGGCAGCTTGACCAGCCGGTCCGCCGCAATCACCCGCTCCTCGGCGTAGCCACCCACCGCGCCGGCATAGGCACCGCGGTCGCCCACCTTGAACTCCGTCACGCCGGGCCCGACCGCCACCACCTCGCCGGCACCCTCGTTGCCGGGAATGAGGGGTAGGGGCAGCTTGTAGAGGCCGGAGCGCTGGTAGGTGTCGATGAAGTTCACGCCGATGGCATGCTGCTTCAGCCGCACCTGGCCGGGCCCCGGATCGCCAACCTCCACATTCTCCCAGGTCAGGACCTCGGGACCTCCGGTTTTGTGAACGCGGATCGCGTGGACCATGGTTGCCGCTCCTTGCCCGAAACCTGCCGGCGAGCCGCCGCGGCAATACGCGCCCCGTGCTGCCAGCGCCAAGCGAATGTGGCGCCTTATCGCCGCCATTCCCGACTTCTATGGGCTCATCGCGCTAACCTCAAGAGGGAACGATGCGGGCGGGAGCGTTGGATTGGGGCGAAGGGGCCGCGGCGAATGGCCAACGGGGATGGTCCGTGGGCCGTTGCGCATTTTCCCTTCGCGCGGCGGGGTTGGTCGGCTTGGCCTGTTGTACTCTGTGTCTGGCGGCCTGCGGCATGGGCATCGACGATACCAGGGCCGGCCTGACGTGCATCAACGACAGCCTTGAGTGCATCGCGCAGCGCCAAGCCACACTCAAGGCCATGCTGGCCGACAAGGAGCGCAAGTGGGTGAGCGAGCCCGCCACGCCGCAGACGCACGCCAATGGCGTGCGCCTGTTCGCGTTCCGCAGTGCGAAGGCAGAGCTTACGTGCGAGGAGCTCTTGCGCGGCCGCCGGGAAGCCGAGGCCGCACCCAGGGTCCTGAGGGACCAGCATGGCCTCTCTCCGGCCCAGGTCTCGCGCGCCGCCCTGTTGGCCGCCGAGGTCCGGCGCGAGCTTGCCGCCGAGATGAACCGGCGCCGCTGCCGAGCCTAGGAAGATGCCGGTCGAGAGCCATTCCTGATCCTGGACATGTGTAAACCCGCCTTTGGACCAGCGCCCGGCAGCCCATCCGACGCGGCGGCGCCAATCCTGCCACGCCACATTTGTGGGCACGTGTGGCGAATGGGACTGCCAAAAGGAAGACATCGCCGGGCGCTTACTTTAGAGAGAGGCGGCGTTCATAAGGGTTGGGCAGCATTCAGTTGGCAGGGACA
>JAFMSC010000480.1 GCA_017353825.1 Hyphomicrobiaceae bacterium
CGGACCGCCTGCGGGCACAGGACCAAGTGGTGGACCGGGCGGGCCAAGCGCGGGCCCCGGCGGTGGAGGCGGGGCACCCGGATGGGCGCGGAGCCTGGCCCGCCGTCAGCAGCTCACCCAGGCGGGTCTGATGGCGGCAGGTGCCCTGCGCGAAGGCGACCGCGGCACGATCAGCCCCGGTCCCGATCTCAAGAACAGGAGCTGAAGGAGACCAAGTCATGACGTTCAAGCGTGCCACCATGCGCTACGGCGAGACGCCCGAGCCCGTCACCCCCTACCAGAAGGCGGCCCAGGTCTGGGACGAGCGCATCGGCTCCGCCCGCGCCCAGGCGCACAACTGGCGCCTGATGGCGCTCGGCTCGCTCGTGCTGTGCCTGCTGCTTGCGGGGCTTCTCCTCTGGGTCGGCCGCTCGGCATCGGCCATCCCCTACATCGTGGAAGTCGACCCGAAGGGCGGTGCGCGGGCCGTCGGGCCGGCGGTCGAGACCTACAAGCCGGGCGATGCCCAGATCGCGTTCCACCTCGCCCGCTTCGTCGACAACGTGCGCTCGCTGTCGATCGATCCCGTGGTCGTCAGGCAGAACTGGCTCAAGGCGTACGACTTCGTCACCGACAAGGCGGCAGTGACGCTCAACGAATACGCCCGCGAGACCGACCCGTTCGCCAAGGTCGGACGCGAGACGGTCGCCGTGGAGGTGGCGAGCGTGGTGCGCGCCTCGGACTCCTCGTTCCAGGTGCGCTGGCAGGAGCAGACCTTCGAGGGCGGCGCGCTCAAGGACACCAAGCGGCTGACAGGGCTGTTCTCCATCGTCATCCAGCCGCCCAGGACCGTGGAGGCCGTGCGCAAGAACCCGCTCGGCATTTACGTCAATGCCTTCAACTGGTCGCAGGACGTGGCCACGTCAACGGGAGATGCGAAATGAGGTTCTCCCGCGCATTCGCCTGGCTGGCCACGATCGCGATCACGGCGGCGGCGTGCGCCACGACCGTGCGCGTGCCGGAGATCCCGATCCTCGACGGCATCCCGTTCAAGGAGGCTAGCCGCGAGGCCGACCCCAAGCCTGCCGTCAAGATCGTTGAGGTGCCGAAGCCGCTCCCGCTGCCGGGGCAGCTCAAGCCCGTCCCGGAGAAGAAGGAGAAGACCAAGGACGACAAGGAGCCCAAGCAGCGCGTGGCGGACGCGAACGCCGATGCACGCATCGAGCCGGCCAAGGACGGCTACATCAACGCGATCCAGGTCTATCCCTACACCAAGGGTGCCCTCTACCAGCTCTATGCCGCGCCGGCGCAGGTCACGGACATCGTGCTCGAGCCGGGAGAGAAGCTGGTCTCCGTCTCGGCCGGCGACACCGTGCGCTGGGTGGTGGGCGACACCACCAGCGGCGAGGGCAAGGACGCCGTCGTCCACATCCTCGTGAAGCCGATCGGCGCCGACCTGCTGACCAACCTCGTCATCACCACCGACCGGCGCACGTATCACCTGGAGATGCGCTCCTCCGTCTCCACCTACATGGCGTCGGTGTCGTGGACCTACCCGGCTTCCGAGCTGCTCGCTCTCAAGAAGCAGCGCGCGGAGGCCGATGTGACGGTCGGCGCTGTGGTCGATGCCGGCATCAACATCGAGCAGCTCCAGTTCCGCTACCGCATCGAGGGCGACGCCCCCTGGCGGCCGGTACGCGTGTTCGACGACGGCGCCAAGGTCTACATCCAGTTCCCCTCCGGGCTCGCCCAGAGCGAGGCGCCGCCCCTGTTCGTGGTCGGGCCTGACGCCAAGCCGGCGCTGGTCAACTACCGCGTGCGAGGCACCACCTACATCGTCGACCGTCTCTTTGCAGCGGCGGAGCTGCGGCTCGGGACGGCACCGCAGCGCGTCGTGCGCATCATTCGCACCGATGCCGTATGGCGGGAGACGCAGCAATGACCGACCAGCAGCAGCCTCCCGGACCCGGCCCGCAAGCCTCTCCCGATCCCCTCCGGTTGCGGGCGCGGCCGCAACCCGTCACGCGCATCAACCGCAAGGTGGTGATCGGTGGTGCCGCCCTGCTGCTCGTCCTCGTCTCGCTGATCGTGCTGCTGGCCCTCAAGCCTCCCGGCCTGCACGTCGCCGACCGCCAGGAGCTCTTCAACGTCGACTACAAGCCCGTGACCGACGCGCTGTCCAAGCTCCCCGCCAGCTACGACGCTGTCCAGCCCGAGAACAAGCCCGATGCCGGAAAGCAGCCCGCCGTTCCGATCCTGTCGCCGGGCGTGCCGTCCCTCAAGGTCCCGGCGGCCGACCCACTCGCGGAGGCCGAGCACATGGAGATCGCGCGGCTGGCGCGCATGGCCGGCCAAGCCCGCGAATCCGGCGTGTTCTTCCGGCTGCAGCTCAAGACGCCGCCCGCGAAGGAGACCGTCAAGAAGGGGGCGCCTGCCGATCCGGCTCCGAAGGAAGCATCCGCCGCATCGGACGGCGGCCTGGCAAGCGTGACCGCTCTGCGCGCCGCCGACCGGGCGCTGGCGCTCGCCGGCGGCGACCCGGATGTCATCGGCGCCGCCATCAGCACCGCGGAGGCGACGCGCAAGCTCAGCTTCCTCAAGGCAGGCCCGGAGAAGGAGGTCTACAACCAGCATGGGCTGCAGACACCGGTCTCGGCCTACCAGCTGATGGCAGGCACCGTCATCTCGGCGAGTCTCGTGACGGGGCTCAATTCGGACCTGCCGGGCTTCGTCATCGCCCAGGTTACCGAGCACGTCTACGACACGGTCTCCGGCCGGTTCCTGCTCATCCCCCAAGGCTCCCGGCTGGTCGGCAAGTACGACAACATCGTCGCCTTCGGGCAGGAGCGCGCGCTCGTGATCTGGCAGCGCATCATCCTTCCCGACGGCTCCTCCATCGTCATCGACAACCTGCCGGCCACCGATACCGGCGGCTACGCCGGCCTCGCCGACGAGGTCGATCTACACACCTGGAAGCTGCTCAAGGGCGTCGCGCTCGCCACCGTGCTCGGCGTCGGCAGCGAACTCGCCTTCGGGTCGAGCGAGAACGACCTCGTCAAGGCGCTGCAGCAGGCCACCCAGCTCACGACCGACCGCGCGGGACAGCGCCTGGTGGAGCGCAACCTCAACGTCCAGCCCACCATCACCGTACGCCCGGGATGGCCGCTCCGCGTGATCGTGCACAAGGATCTC
>JAFMSC010000481.1 GCA_017353825.1 Hyphomicrobiaceae bacterium
GGCAGGGCCCATGGGAGCGCGGTCGGCCACCAGCTGGTCCGGTTGGCGCGCGCCGGCATCGCCCATGAGGTCGGTGCGCGGCAGGCCGCCCTCGGCAGGGACGCCAGACAGGGACGGAGCACGCGGCGGGAACACCAGCATCGCCGGGCGCCAGTCGGGAAACCCATCACGCCATAGGAGATCCGTTGACTTCAGATGGCCCAACTCCACGAGCTTGGCCATCTCGGCCTCGGAGATCGGTCCGAACTGCTGACCGCCGCGGGCGAGGTACCATGGCTGTGAGACTGGCCCCGACATCTGCGTCACTGGTGTGTCACTGGCATATCATCCCAACGGATTATGCCAATCTACGGTTGCAGGAGAAAGCTCACTGCAGCGGCTAGCACGCTTCAGGCGTGGATACTAGCGCCCGTCGACTTCAATGCTACACGGACCCAATGACTTAGCCGCCCCTTTGCGGCCAAGGAAAGGCACTGCCGCAGTTCCCGCGGTGGTTTCCAGCCATCGTGCGCCCGCTGACATCCGCCAGTTGTGGGAAACTGCGCGACAGGGCTATAAGGCTGCCCGCAGCCTGGCGAGCTGCCAACCAAGGCGACCCGAACGGAGCACCGGATGGCCATCGAGCGCACCTTGTCGATCATCAAGCCGGATGCCACAGCGCGCAATTTAACCGGCGCCATCAACGTCTTGATCGAGCGCGCCGGCCTGCGGATCGTGGCCCAGAAGCGCGTGCGCTGGAGCAAGCCGCTCGCGGAGAAATTCTACGAGGTGCACAAGGCGCGCCCGTTCTACGGCGATCTCGTGGCGTTCATGACCTCAGGCCCGATCGTGGTGCAGGTGCTGGAGGGCGAGAACGCCGTCAAGGCCTACCGCGACGTTATGGGGGCCACCGATCCGGCCAAGGCCGCCGCCGGCACCATCCGCAAGGCGTTTGCCGAGAATATCGAGCGCAACTCGGTGCACGGCTCCGACAGTGTGGAAAACGCGGCCACGGAAATTGCGCTCAATTTCCGCCCAGATGAGATTGTAGGTTAAGGGATAACTGTTAACGATACTGCGGGGCCCCTCCCGGTCGACGATTAGGACTGAGACGGGGCCTTACGACGCCCTTGGGCGCGTGCTGGGCGGGCTTTCCTTCGACCGGGGGATCGCATGCATATCATTGTCATTCTGGGAGCCATCCTCGGCGCCGTCGGGCTCATTCTGTTTCGCATGCAGCAGGCGGCCCATGCCGCGCGCGACATCGCCGATGCGGCGGACGAGGCCCGCGGCCTGTTCCGCCGCTGGGGCTGGCGCCGGAAGCATTTGAGACACCCACTCGACGCCGTCGAGGACGCGCGCGAGGCCGCGGCAGCCATGATGGTGGCCGCCGCGCAGTCCGACGGCAGCATTACCGAGCGCGAGCGTGCCGCAATCACGGCGGAGATGCGCAATCGCTTCGGGGCCACAGAGCGGCAGGCCGAGGAGCTGTTCGCCCGCGCCCGCTGGCTGGCGCAGGACCGCACCGACGCCGGAGAGGTGTTCCGTCGTCTCACCCCGCTCATCCTGCGCAACTGTGGGCCGACGGAGCGGTCCGACGTGATCGAGATGCTCGTAGCCGTAGCCGGCGCCGACGGCCGCGCCGACGAGGTTCTGATGCAGGACATCACCAGGCTCACGCACAACCTGAAGTCCCAATGATCACCACCGACCACATCCGCGCCATGGCGGAGTACAACCGCTGGCAGAATGAGAACCTCTATGGCACCGCAGATGCGCTCAGCGACGCCGCGCGCAAGCAGCAGCGCGGCGCTTGGTTCGGCTCGATCCACGGCACGCTCAACCACCTGTTGTGGGGCGACCAGACCTGGATGAACCGCTTCGCGGGCACGCCCAAGCCCAAGGTGGCGAGCATTCCAGAGTCGGTCGGCATGTACGAGAGCTGGGACGACCTCAAGCGCGAGCGCGTGGCTTTCGACCTGGTCGTGCTCGACTGGGCGGCGCGGCTCGACCCGGCTTGGCTGGCGGGTGATCTTGGGTGGTTCTCCGGCGCCGTGGGCCACGAAGTAACCAGGCCCAAGTGGCTGCTCGTGACGCACATGTTCAACCACCAAACGCACCACCGCGGCCAGGTGCACTGCATGCTCACCCAGGCCGGCGTCCGGCCGGGCCCCACCGACCTGCAGTTTCGGCCGGTATAGGCCAGCTTGGCTCGCAAACGCTGCTAGCCCAATTCGCGGATTCGGCGCGAGTCGGGGTTGCGCTTCGTCCTCAACGAAGCACGAGCCGCAAAAAGAGGCCTGGAGGGTTCTAGCCCCGTGCCAGGAGCGTCGAGGTGGACGAAACCTGCCCCGTCGAATACTCGGGAGCGATATCATCTAGCCCAGCTTGAGTCGAATGACCGAGTGCAAACGTGTCAAGTTTGAAGGTGTCAAGCTTATGCGGCAGTCGGGTTTGCTGGATGGAGGCATCGATCTGGGCATCGAGCTGGTTGAAGGCACGTTGAGGCGGAGTGCCAACGGCGCGGAGTAGGGGCAGCCGGCAGCGAGGCCAGGTCGCCGGAGGCGATTGTAGGTGCGCGTATAGAATAGGGCGACAGGGAAGCCGAAGTCCGTGACGCGATAGCGGAAGCTGCGCGGGACCTTTTCGATCAAGCCACGCAGACTGAGGCGACGCAGCTGATAGGTGGCGCCGTTCTGGGAGATCGCCTCAGGAGAGCGGGCGGACAGAGCCGCAAGGTGCTGGCGCAGATCGGCCGAGCGGAAGCCGTTCGCAAGCTGCCGGAACAGGACAAGGGCCTGCAGGAGCGAATGGTTTTTGGGGTCGGCAAAGCGCAGGCCCGAGGCACGCTGGCGACCGGACGTGACCGGACCGTTGACGGCCTGCAAGGTTTCCTCGGCGAGCACACAGTCGTGGCTGAGGCATTGCACCTGAAGGAGGCGGCGGTTGGCCGCAAAGCCGATCGTGCGCAATTCGGGGAGATTGCACCGTCGCCCGCCGACACCGACGTCGTAGGTGTTGTTGATGGTCGTCTCGGTGCGTAGCGCGCGGCACTCCTTGTGGCACGGCTTAATCGTACTGAGTCACTTTGCCATCCCCGCCTCGGGCGGCGAATCAGGGAAGTGTCTGATTCGCAGCGCGGGGGGCTTCGATGGACTGGTGGCGATCGGACGACAGTGCGGAGCGTT
>JAFMSC010000482.1 GCA_017353825.1 Hyphomicrobiaceae bacterium
CCGTGGATAGCCTTGTCTCGTCAGACGCTGCCAGTCTGACACGCTGCCAGTCTGAGGCCATGGCACCACCTCAGATTTGCGCAAAAAATGCAGCACGTCATCGCGCCGATTTTCGGTTCGGTTGGCGTTTCCAACGCTCGCCTGCCCACGCCAGCAGCCGAGCGCATGCCGGGCCGCGATTGTGCTACACATGGTGCCGGCACTGGCGGGCAGACCCGCAGGCCTGACCCCTCGCACCACCCCGGGGACACTGATGGTCGCGGTCAAGTCCTACCAGGCGGATGCCTTCCTGAAGGCGCTGGAGCGGGTGCCGTCCGCGGTGCTGTTCTTCGGCACCGATGCGGGGCTCGTGGGCGAGCGGGCCGGCACGCTGGCGCGGCGGCTGGCCGAGGCGCATGGCGGGGAGTTGCTGCGGCTCGACGATGCCGATCTTGAGGAGGACCCCGACCGTATCGCCGTGGAGCTGCTGACACCGCCCATGTTCGGGGGGCGCAAGATCGTGCGCGCGGCGACAGGCAAGCGCGTCAACACCGCCGCCCTAAAGCCGCTGGTGGAGGCCGGCCGACTCGAAGGCTTCCTGATCGTGGAGGGCGGCAACCTGCGCCCCGACGATGCCTTACGCGCCGTGTTCGAGACCGCAGCGGGCGCTGCCGCCATCGGCTGCTATCCCGACGAGGCGCGCGATCTGGAGAGCATGATCGGCGAAGTGCTCGCCGCGGCCAAAATGCAGATCGCGCCCGATGCCCGGAAGCTGCTCGTGGCCCGGCTCGGTGCCGACCGCGCCCTTTCCCGCGCCGAAGTGGAGAAGCTCACCCTCTACACCCTCGGCAAGCGGCGCATCGAGGAGGCGGACGTGGAGGCGGCTGTCGGCGATGCCGCCGAAACGGCGCTCGACCGCGTTGTCATGGCCGCCGCTAGTGGGCGCCCGGCCGACGCGATCCGGGAGTGCGAGCGCTGCCTAACCGCCGGCGAGAGCGCGCAGGGCGTCATCTTGGCGCTGCAGCGCCACTTCCTTCGCCTGCACCGTCTGCGCAGCGGGCACGATGCCGGACGCTCCATCGAGGACCTGATACGCGCGCTCAAGCCGCCCACCAGCTTCAAGCAGAAGGCCGCCATCGAGCAGCAGGCGCGCGCGTGGTCGCTGGCGAGCCTTGACGCGGCGCTGGCCCGCATCGGCGCTGCGGCCAGAGCCGCGCGCCTCAGCAGCTCGGTGGAGGACGCGCTGGCGGCGAACCTTCTGCTTGAGCTCGGAGCAATCGGCGGCCAAGCCTCGCCGCACCGCTGACCATAGCCACGGGCGCGCTCCGCCGACGCCGCGCTCAGCCAGCCAGTGCGCCTCCAGCAACGCCTGCCGGCGCCGCGGAAGAACCTGGTGCCCGGGCGATGACCGGCTGGGTGGGCAACCACATCTCGAACCAGCGCCGCTCGCAGTCCTCGGCGTTGCGGCCCGACACCGCCCCGATCATGGACCATCTGCGCCGGGCGAGCGACCACCGGCGCAGGGTGTCGGCCTCGAAGCCGATCAGCAGACTGAGCGCCGTCGCCGCCAGGGCGGTCCATCCGGCGTGGAAGTCCAGCTGCTCCGTGACCAGCTCCAAGGCGGTGCCGACGAGGCTGTAGATCACGAACGGCCACCACAGTCGGTGCACGAGCAGCCAAACCGGCGTGAACAGCGCGGCGGTCCAGGAGAACCCATCGCGCACGAACGCCAGTCGCTCCGCCCGATCGATGCGGTCGGCCGGCGGGTTCGGCGGCTCGTGCACGGTGAAGGTGATCATGCGGGCGCTGGCCTTCTGCAGCTTGCGGGCCTCTTCTACCGGCCGGCCCGCCCGAAGGCGAGCGGATTTGGCACCACCTGGCGGTGTCAAACACCACCGACCCATCTGGCTCCCGTTTGAAAATAAAGTCGGAACATGGCCACATGTTAGGATGGTCCCAAGGACGTCCTAGGTGGTCCCTCCGTCGTCGCAGTCCCCCCGCAAGGTCGCCAAAAGGGCCGGCTGACAGGCGGCAATCCTCAGATCGCGAAGGCCGAGGCAGTGCCCCAGTGCAGGCCCACATTGAAGCCACGCCGGGCTGGATGTCGGGGCCGCCTCGACGCTCTTGGTGCGCGCCGATCCCCGGCACCGCAAGGCCCAAGCAGACCCCGGTGCAGCGCCCGCCCGCGGAAGCCTTGGAGCTTGCGCCTCCCGGTGCAGGGGGGACGAGTTGGCGACCGGGTTAGCTGCCGCGGGACGTGCCGTACTTCTCACGCCACTTGGGGCCGGGGCCACGCATGTAGTGCTTCTCGGGCCGGTAGTGGCTTCCAAGCATCTTGCGCCACGCCTGAGCGAGCGCCACCGCCCGCCTGAAGAGCGTCTGAACCGAGGCTACCCTTGCCTCCGTCTCTGTCTGCATCGCTCGTCTCTCAGCCACCGAGTTCAGCTCCCCGTCGCCGGCCTCTACGCGGCCGCCGCTGTCGCGGATTGCTGGTCACGGCATACACACGACATGTTGACCGGCTCTTGCCAAAGTACGCGCAATCAGGCGGTCGTCCGTCGCGGCAAAAACGGTGGCTCGCACGTCTCGCCAGCACGATGGCCGATGGGCCACGGAGGGAGGGCGGCTGATCGCCTGGGATGCGTTCCCCTTCACGAGCGGCGACGTACAACCTGACCATTGTGGCCAAACCGTGCAGCCATAAGCGGGGCCATTGTGGACTAAGCGCGGCTCAAGCGCGCCCAGGCCGTGCTCCGCCTGAGGAGCATGGCCGACTGTCAGGTGCCCGGCGCACGGCCCTCGCGGCAACCAGAAATTAACGATGAGCGGCTATTTAACCGGTTCTTAAGGGTCGCGGCTGTGCCGCTGGCGGCCGGGACCTGTGCTTGAGCCATCGGGAATGGGAGAGACCCATGCGCGCAAGGCCGCTGACTGCCGCCATCGCCCTCACCGCCTGTACCCTCCTCGTGTGCGGTGCCACCGTCGGCCTGGAGGCGGTGGGCGTGCTCTTCCCTTCTAGCCCTGCCAAGCAAGACGCCGAGCAGCAGGCCCTGCTGACGCGGCTTGAGGCCGACCTCGACTCCATGGTGACCCCCAGCCAGCCCCTGGACCTGCCGAACGAGGCCCCGCCGCCCTGGCAAGACGCGGAGGCCACGACCGCGGCAGCGCCTGCCCCTCAATCGGAGT
>JAFMSC010000133.1 GCA_017353825.1 Hyphomicrobiaceae bacterium
TGCCTGGAGCCGACGGCGCTGGGCTCGCCGGCGCGGCGGGTGTGCCGGAGGTCGGCGTGCCCGGAGCTGATGGCGCTGGGCTTGGCGGCGCGGCGGTGGGGGTACCGGTGGCCAGCACGGCACGGCATTCGGCAGGCATCTGATCGAGGGTGATCGGACGACGTTCAGGCGCAGGCGGAGCAGGCTTTCCTGGCGTGGCGGACACCGCTGCGGGCTTCACCCGCTTGAGCCAGCGCGCCAGTTCCGCGCCACAGCCGTCGTCGCCACCTACCGACGGCTGGTGCTGACAGCCGGTGTTGCCCTTGGGGCAGGCGATGCGGATGTGGAAGTGGTAGTAGTGGCCCCAGTAAGGCCGCACCTTGCTAAGCCAGGCGCGGTCAGCGCCCTTGTCGGCTTTGGTGGCCTCGCACACCGCCTTCTTGATGGCCGGGTGTACTAGCACGCGCTCCACCTGCGGGTAGGAGGCGGCGCGCTTCAAGAGGCGCACATGCGCCTCGGACCACACTTGCGGGTTCACCGAGACGAGGTCGTCGGCCAGCATGGAGGTGGCCGACGCCTCCTCACGCTCCTTCTCGCTGAGGCGATGGTCGGGCATGGGCGTGAACCACACGTCTGCGTCGAGGCCCACCTGGTGGCTGGCATGGCCCGTGAGCATGGGCCCACCGCGGGGCTGGGAAATGTCGCCCACGAGGAGGCCGGGCCAGCCGTCCTTCTCGCGGGCGTCGGCGGCGAATTTCTCGATCAGAGCAATGAGGTCCGGGTGTCCCCAATTGCGGTTGCGCGAAAGGCGCATCGCCTGCCAGGCCGGGCCGTCGATGGGCAACGCAGCGGCGCCCGCCAGGCACCCCTTGGCGTAGAAGCCGATGGAGCGGGCAGCGAGCGGGGCGGGGGTCTTGACCGCGCCAAACAGCTCTTTGGCCGGCGTGGGCTTGGGTCTGGCAGCCGCCTTGGAGCGCGTGGTCTGAGCTGCGCGCGCACCGAGAGCGGGGTCACGGACGACGGCAACTAGGGCGGGCAACGCCAGCAGTGCAGTCAGGCCGAAGGCCAGGGTGGGAATGCGCATTCCCCATCTCCCGATTACATGGCCGACAGATCCTAGCCGGGCTAAGCCGGCGCGGCTAGCCGGACCTTGCGACTGCCTTAAGGGCGGCCCAAGGCGCGCCGAAGGCCAGACCCGCCGAGAACACCGCATTCCATCCCGCAAAGGACAGCCCCAGGAACCGCCACGAAGCCACCCCGCAGGAGGCCGGAACGCGGTCGAGATTCATGTGCTTGAGGTCGAAGCTCGGTAGGCTCGATGGCGGGGCGCAGGTGGCGGGCGGCTCCCAGAATTTCCATTCGGCCCCGGCCTGGTAGACGCCGAGGCCGGCGTTAACCAGGAACGCGAGACCGACCGCCGCGAGCACCGCCGCGGCCCACTTCGGCCGTGGCAGACGCAGGAGGAGGAGGGCGGCGGCCAAGGCGGGCACGCCGAGGTAGTAGGCGTAACGCTGCTGCAGGCACATGGGGCAAGGCGTGTAGCCGCCGATGTGCTCGAAGGCGAGCGCAGCAAGGATGACGGCCGCAGCCACAGCCAGGAGCAGGGCGGTGAGCATGCCGGCGGAAGGGCGCCGGAGGCGGGGAGAAACGTGGGCAACGTCGAGCATGACAGCCTTGCCTCCAGGGCTGGCCTCAGATGAGGTAACGTACGACCACGAAACCACCGATCAGGCACACCAGGAACGCCGTGGTGACGAGCGTCAGACGCCGCTCGATAAAACCGCGGATGGGCTCGCCGAACCAGCGCAGCAGCGCCGCGACCAGGAAGAAGCGTGCCCCGCGCGTCACCACCGAGGCGGCCAAGAACGTCCAGAAGTCGAAGGCTGCAGCGCCGCTGGCGATGGTGACGAGCTTGTAGGGGATGGGCGTGAGGCCCTTGACCAGGATGAACCACAATCCCCAATCGTTGTAGGCGGCCCGGAAGGCTTTGGCCTCGGCGGCGAGCCCGTACAGGTTGATGAGCCACTGGCCCACGGTCTCATAGAGAAAATAGCCGATGGCGTAGCCTACCGCCCCGCCCAACACCGAACCGCCGGTGCAGATGGCGGCATAGGTCCACGATCTCGGCGGATTGGTCACCGCCATCGGAACGAGCATGACGTCGGGGGGGATGGGAAAGGCTGAACTCTCGGCAAAAGCCACCCAGAACAAAACGTGCGGCGCCTTGGGATGGGCCGCCATGCGCAGGGTCCAGTCGTAGGCGCGTCGGATCATGGCACGCCCGTATAGCTCGCCAGCGCCGGCTTGTCAGGCCAAGTTTATGCCCGGGCCTGCCTCGGGGCTCTCGGCTTGCCTGTTGCCCGCAGCATCTGTTTCCAGCGCGTCCTGCTCAGCCAGGCCCAGGGCCAACTGCACGGCTTTGAACGAGCGGCGGTGGTGCGGGGTCACGCCAAGCCGCTCGATGGCCGCGTGGTGCTCGGGCGTGGCATAGCCTTTGTGCCGCTCGAAGCCGTACGCAGGGTAGGCGCGGGCCAGCTCGACCATCATGGCATCGCGGGTTACCTTGGCCACGATGGAGGCCGCCGCAATGGAGAGGCACTTGGCGTCGCCGCGCACGATGGCGCGGCTCGCGCAGCCAAGGCGTGTCGGCACCTTGTTGCCGTCGATCAGCGCCAGCCGGGGCTGCGAGGGCAACTGGCCAACCGCCACCGACATGGCCCACAGCGAGGCATTGAGGATGTTGTCGGCGTCGATGCGATCCACCTCGGCCACGCCTACGCCGACCTGCGCGGTGGCAAGGATCGCGTGGTAGAGGGCGCGCCGCACGTGCGGTTCCAGGGTCTTGGAGTCGGCGATGCCATCGGGAATATTGGCGGGGTTGAGGATGACGGCGGCGGCCACGACCGGCCCGGCCAGCGGCCCGCGGCCGGCCTCGTCCACTCCCGCCACTGGCCCGCCGTGGAGCTCAAGCTCCACCGCCTCCAGCTCGAAGCTCGCCTTCATGGCGCGAATCGCTCTGCCCCGTTTCCGGAAGCTTCTCGTCGGCAGCCAGCAAAGTCAAAGCTGGACATCGGCTATGCACGCCCGCGTTTGCGCGCGTGCTCGGGCGACCCGGTGGCGACAGACACGACCGGCCGGCTGCAATACAAGTGACGAATCGCCAGCTTATGGTGGCTGGAGCCGGCGCCCCGACGATCCTGCCTCGCGCTGTGTCTCCGGGGCCGGCGCGGCTGAACGCAGGCAGCGGTCGATGCAGCATCGCGCGCAACAGACAGCGGGCCACGAGCACGGGCATGGCCACGCCCATCCCCATCACGGGCACGCCTCCAAGGCCAGCCCAGCTGCGCTCCGCAAGGTGCTGGCGCTCACCGGCGCATTCCTCCTCGTCGAGGTCGTGGGCGGCCTCCTTACGGGCAGCCTGGCGCTCCTCTCCGACGCCGCGCACATGTTCACCGACACCGCCGCGCTCGCCATCGCGCTTGCCGCCGTAAAGATCGGCGAGCGTCCCGCTGATTCGCGCCGCACCTTCGGCTACCAGCGCTTCGAAATCCTGGCCGCCACCGTGAACGCGGTGCTCCTGTTCGCGGTCGGCCTCTACATCCTCTACGAGGGCTGGCGGCGCCTCGTCGAGCCGCCGCAGATTGCCTCGCTCGGCATGCTGGGGATCGCCGCCCTGGGCCTCGCCGTCAACCTCGCCGCCATGCGCATCCTGCTCGCGGGCCAAGCGAAAAGCGTCAACGTGCGCGGGGCGTATCTGGAGGTGTGGAGCGACGCGCTCGGCTCGGTGGGCGTACTGGCGGCCGCGGCGCTTCTGTGGCTCACCGGCTGGACCTGGGTGGACACGATCGTCGCCGCTGGCATCGGCCTGTGGGTGCTGCCGCGCGCCGGGTCGCTGCTCAAGGAGACGGTCAACGTGCTGCTCGAGGGGGTGCCCGAGGGCCTGAAGCTCGACGAGGTGGCCGGCGCCATCGCCGCCACGCCCGGCGTGGCCGGTGTCCACGACCTCCACATTTGGGCGCTCACCAGCTCAGCGCCCAGTTTGTCGGCCCACCTCGTTGTCGGCGACGGCGCCGACACTGACGCCGTGCGCATCGCCGTAACCCAAGCTCTCGCCCACCGCTTCGCCGTCCACCACGTCACCCTCCAAACCGAGCGCGTGGACTGCCGTACACTGGAGGGCACCGCCGTGGTGCACTGAGCCACTTTACAGCAGGCTGAGCTGACCGCCCTGGGGCACCGGACGGCGGAACAGATCGGTGCGGAGCCGCAGGTGCCGCTCGTTGAGGCCGAGGCGCTTGGCGGCCAGGCGGAAGCGCAGGCCGATCTGCTCTGCGTAAGGCCCCGCACCGCGCTGGCGGTGGCCGAAGGTCGAGACGTAGTCCCGACCGCCGTGCATGGAGCGCAAGATGTTGATTACGCGCTGGGCGCGATCCGGGAATTCCGTGGCCAGCCACTCGCGGAACAGCTCCTTCAATTCCAGCGGCAGCCGCAACAGCACATAGCCCGCCTCCTGCGCACCGGCCTCGCGCGCGGCCTCAAGGACGCGCTCGATCTCGCTGTCGTTGATGGCCGGCACGATCGGTGCCGCCATGACGCCCACGGGCACGCCCGCCTCGCTCAGGGCGCGGATGGCATCGAGCCGCCGCTGCGGCGTGGCGGCCCGCGGCTCCATCTTGCGGGCGATCCTGCGGTCGAGCGTGGTCACGGAGATGGCGACCTTGGCTAGCCCGCGGCTCGCCATGCGCGCAAGCACATCCACGTCACGCACCACCATCGCTGACTTGGTGACAATCCCAACAGGATGGCTCGCCGCGTCCAGCACCTCCAGCACCGCGCGCGAGATGCGCAACTCGCGCTCGATCGGCTGGTAGGGGTCGGTGACGGCTCCCAGCGCGATCACCTTGGGGATATAGCGCGGGTTGGCCAGCTCGCGCTCCAGGAGCTCAGCGGCATTGACCTTCGCCGTCAGTTTCGTTTCGAAATCGAGCCCCGGCGAGAGGCCGAGGTAAGCGTGCGTGGGCCGCGCGTAGCAGTAAATGCAACCATGCTCGCAGCCCCGATAGGGGTTGATGGAGTGATCGAAGCCCACATCAGGGCTGTCGTTGCTGGCGATGATGCTCTTGCTCGTCTCACGCGCCACCTCAGTCTTGAATGGCTCGAGCTTGCCCAGGCTCTCCCAGCCGTCGTCGAAGGTCTCCCGCAGCTCGCTCTCGTAACGCCCGGCGCGGTTGGACCGCGCGCCCCGCCCGCGCCGCCGCCCGGTGTCGATCAGGTTCGCGTCCTTCCTCATTGACCTAACCTCATTGACCTAAGGATAGTCTTGCAATCGGAACATAGCAAGAACATAGAGAGAATTTTCTGGTGACACGCGTGGTTGACGAGCCGTGTGACATGCGATGCGCATGTTATAATGTGAGCCACATGTCACGCATGATCCAGATCCGTAACGTCCCTGACGACCTGCACCGCCGTCTCAAGGCACGGGCGGCCATGGCCGGTATGTCGCTCTCCGACTACCTGCTCAAGCAGATACGCGCAGTAGCCGAGCGACCAACCATGGAGGAACTGCAGGCCCGCTTGGCAACCCGCTCCAGGGTGGAGCCCACCGAGTCGCCTGTTGATGCGATCAGGGCTCTGCGTGGCCCACTGCCACCGTGATTGTCGCTGACGCCTCGGCCCTGCTTGCGGTGGTTCTGCGCATTGAGGGCGCGGACGCTATTGAGGCGAAGCTCTTCGGTTCAGGTTTGATGCTGCACGCGCCGCACGTGCTGGATGCAGAGGTGGCGCATGTCATCTGCCGGTATGCTGCGACCGGTCAGATCGGCCCGCAGCGGGGGCGCGAGCTTCTCGCCGATCTTAGCGATCTTCCGCTCTACCGCCACGCGCATGATTGGCTGCTGCCT
This sequence comes from Hyphomicrobiaceae bacterium, assembly GCA_017353825.1. GTDB lineage: Bacteria > Pseudomonadota > Alphaproteobacteria > Rhizobiales > Hyphomicrobiaceae > AWTP1-13. Next base: position 5,883 of record JAFMSC010000133.1, read on the forward strand.
CGGGTCTGGCAGCTGCGGCATAGCCTCACTTGCCATGATGGGCTCTACGTTGCCCTGGCCGAGGCGCTCGATGCGCTCCTGGTGCCGCGCGATCGGCGCCTCGCCGCCGCCCCCGGCCACCACGCCAGGGTCGAGGTGGTGTAAAGGGCAAGGATCGCCGCGCCCGTGCGCTGCCCCCTTCGGTTGCTGCCCCGCCATGGACCGGCTAGCTTCGAGGAAGACGGGGGCAGGTCCGATGCGGGCGCGCCGTAGGGCGTGCCCCATGGCGTCTATCCTCGACAGACCAACAACAGGAGCGAGGACGCGATGGGCTGGGCGAAATCTGGGCATCTTGAGAGATGCGAGGCGACAGCCTCCCGCTCGAGCCGTCGTCGTCTTGCAGCCCTCTCGGCGCAGCCGAGCAAGAGCTCAGCGTGCCTGATCCCAGCCCTGGCGTTCACCCTCGCCCTGCCTGCCGCCGCTGCCGCTGCATCCGCAACGCCCGCGGCAGAGCCCATCCGGCTTCTCGGCATTCACGTCGAATTCATCCTATTCGGCTTGACCCTGCTCGGCGTGGCGTTGTTGCATCGCCACACGCTCCAGGTGGCGCTCGCGGGCCTCGCTGCCATCGTGGCTTACAAGCTCACCTTTACGGGCTTCAAGTTCGGAGCGGGCCTGCCCGGATTTGCGCTGCACATGCAGCACGAGTGGGTGATCCTGGCCAACCTGTTTCTCCTGCTCATGGGTTTCGCCCTGCTGTCGCGCCACTTCGAGACCAGCAAGCTGCCCGACGTGATGCCCGCCATCCTGCCCGACGACTGGAAGGGCGCCTTCCTGCTTCTCGTTATTGTCTGCGTGCTGTCAAGCTTCCTCGACAACATCGCCGCGGCCCTGATCGGCGGCGTGATGGCGCGCGAGGTGTTCCGGGGCAAGGTGCACGTGGGCTATCTCGCCGCCATCGTCGCCGCCTCCAACGCCGGCGGCGCAGGCAGCGTGGTGGGCGACACCACCACCACCATGATGTGGATCGCCGGCGTGAGCCCACTCTCGGTGCTGGAGGCCTATGTGGCGGTCGCGGTTGCCATCTTCATCTTCGGCATCCCCGCCTCGCTCCAGCAGCAGCGCTATTCGCCCATCTTGAAGGACGCGGCCGCCGGCGTGCGGGTGGACTGGTCGCGCGTGGTGATCGTGTTCGCGATCCTGAGCGCGGCCATCCTCGCCAATGTGATCGCCAACCTGCATTACCGCCAGCTGCTGGACCAGGCGCCCGTCATCGGCCTCGCCGTATGGGCGGTGCTGATCCTGCTGGCCACCTGGCGACGGCCCGACTGGGCGGTGTTGCCCGAGACCTTCAAGGGCACCATCTTCCTGTTGTCGCTGGTGACGTGCGCGTCGCTGATGCCGGTGGAGACGCTGCCGGCCGCGGCTTGGCAGACCGCCATGGGCTTGGGCTTCGTGTCAGCCGTGTTCGACAACATCCCGCTTACGGCCTTGGCGCTCAAGCAGGGCGGCTACGACTGGGGCTTCCTGGCCTATGGCGTGGGGTTCGGCGGCTCCATGATCTGGTTCGGCTCTTCGGCCGGGGTGGCCTTGAGCAACCTCTACCCGGAGGCCAAGTCCGTCGGCCAATGGCTCAAATCCGGTTGGCACGTGACGGTCGCCTATACCGTTGGCTTCTTCTTCATGCTGGCCATGATCGGCTGGCATCCCGACGCCCCGCTCTAGGAGGTAGCGTTCAGCCATATTCCGGCTTTGCACACGAGCTGCGCGGGCAGCTGTCGGGGCTCGGCCATCAGGCGTCGGGCTTTCGGCCGTCACACGAATGCACCGCCTTCGAGCCAATGCTGTAACAAAATACCAACCCACGATCCCGGACCGTCGCCTGGCGTATCCCGATCCCACAAAACCTGGCCCGCTCACTCACCCCCTTCCAAATCCGGGGTACCGCGCCCCGGGCGGGCGCCCCGGCGCAGTCGCTTGCGCAGGAACGCGACGGGGAGCCAGCAGTCGGGCCCGAACGCCTTCACGCCGCGCGAGGCCTCCGTGTAGCCGTATCGCTCGAAGAACGGGATGGCGTTGATGGTGGCGCTGGCGCCCAGCTGGTCGAAGCCGGCCTGGCAGGCGAGGGCCTCGACCTCAGCCAACAGCCGTCCGCCGATGCCGAGGCGGGCGAACATCGGGTGCACGAACACGGAGGCGATGCGCGCCGTCTCGCCATCGTCGCCGCTGACGAGCCAGGAGGCGGTGCCCACCAGCTGCCCGTCCACGAAAGCGCCGTGCATCTCCTCGCCCCTGAGCAGGTCGCTGTAGGCGGCCGACCCTACGAAGGCCATGAAGCTCACCATCTCCCCATCACTCAGGGCGTCGCCGGCCTGAGCCTGCATCGCTCGGGTGTGCAGGTGACGAACGTTGGCGTGGTCGTCGAGGCCAATCCGGCGCATGGCGACGGCTTTCCAGGCGGTGTCGCCGGCCGGGCTCATTGCGCGTTACTCGTCATGGAAGCTCCGGGCTCTGTCGTGCGGCTGGAGCGTTCGGCCTGGCGCCCGTGCGAAAACCGCGGGGGCGAGGGCCGGGGCTATCGCTTGGACCCGACCCGCACGCTGGCGGCGGCAGGCGGCGCCCCAGGGACAGGTGCCGGGGCGGGAGCGGGGGCCTCGGCCCGCTTCTCCAGCGCACCGGGATTGTACTCGGCCTGCTTGCACGAGCAGCCCGGCACGTACTCCTTGCGGTAACGGAACGCCGATTTCAGACTCGTGTACGGTTGCTGGGTGCCGACCGAGACCATCTGCTCCACCGCCCCGCCGGGGTTCTGGTGGTAGTAGAGCTCGGCGGGCGCCGCGCATTGCGTGTGGCACACGTCGGCGTCGCGCTGGAAATGGTTGGGCAGCGTCGAAAAGCTGACGGGGAAATAGTAGCCGTCGCACAGCCGCACGCACAGCGTCCGGTAGGTGGCAAACGGGAGGTTGCCGAAGTTATTGGCGGGTCCGCGTGCCGCTTCGTCGTCCTCGCCTCCGCCAAACAGCATGGAGAACGGGTTGCCGGCGTTGTCGCGCTTCCTGGCCTCCTGCACCCATTGCTGGCCGCAGCCGTTGCGAGCCAACTCGCGGATGATGTCGTCTTGCAGCGAGCGGCGATCGCCCTCGCCCATGATCTCGCGCCGCTGGCGATCGAGGTCGGCCAGACGTTGGCGCATATTTTCCACGTCATCGTTGAGCTGGCTACAGTCGGGGCGGCGCTTCAGCGTCTTGGAGAACAGGAACGTGTCCCAGCAGTCGGAGCGGTCCAGCCTGATGTTGGCCGAGCGGAAGTTGCGCTCCAAATTGCGGATGTCGCCCTCGATCTTTGGGAGCTGGTCGTGGGCCTGACCTGAACCTTGCGCCTCCGACACCAGGCGCTGCTCGAGCTGCAGGCAGAGATTGTTGGCACCCTGGTAGCCGCCGCCCTGGGAGGCATAAGGCGGGCGCGGCGGCGGCTGGCCGCCCGGCGTCAACGGCGGCAGCTGGTCGGGTGGCGGTTGGCCTCGCGGCTGG
>JAFMSC010000134.1 GCA_017353825.1 Hyphomicrobiaceae bacterium
CGGCGGCGCGCCGCGGCCGGAGCGGCGGCTGACGCCGCGCGCGTCCAGCTCGTCGAGCAGGCGCTGTTGGTGGCGGCCGTCAGCCACCAGCCACACCACCAGTCCCGCCAGCGCGACCGCCGCCACCGCATAGGAGGCCCAGATGTAGGCGGCGTGCGGTCCGAGATCCCAGAACGCCATGGCCTCACTCCGCGGGCTCAGCCAGGCCGGCCGCCACCTGCACCTCGGTGAGCCGCAGGGCCTTGACGCGCCGGCGTAGGATTTCGTTGCGCATGGCTTTCAGGTACAGCGCCACGAATAGCGCCTGCATGCCAGCGGTCATGGTCACCAGGGGCCACAGCAGCGAAGGGTGAATCTTGGGCCAGCCGAAGCTCAGGCTGGGCGGTTGGTGGATGCTGTTCCAGTACACCGAATAATGGATCACCGGCAGGATTACGATGCCGACGATCCCCAGCACAGCGGTGAGGTTGGCGGCCAGCGCCTCGTCCTCGACGGAGGAGCGGAGCGCGATCAGCCCGAGGTAGAGGAAGAACAGGACCAGCTCCGCGGTCAGCCGCGGGTCCCAGCTCCAGAACGCGCCCCACATGGGCTTGCCCCACAACGAGCCGGTGACGAGGCACACGAAGGTGAACACGACGCCGATCAGGGCCGCCGACTTGGCCGACACATCGGCGAGCGGGTGCCGGAACACGAGGAGGCCGAAGCTGGATGCCGCCACCATCGCGTAGGCAAGCATGGAAAGCCACGCGGCCGGCACGTGCACGTACATGATCTTGGCCGCGTGCCCCTGCTGGTAATCGAGCGGCGCCGTAAAGGCCATGACCAGGCCCACCGCGATCAGCACGCACGCCAGGAAGGCCATCCACGGCAGCAGCCGCGCGGAGAGCTCCATGAAGCGGGTGGGGTTCGCCAGGCGTTGGGTGAATGTCTGCATGATGCTCTTGGCAACCTACCTCAGCGACCTTCAACGCGTGCGCGGCATATTGCGGCATATTGGCGGCAAGAGGGCGCGCCCCTCCAGTCCTATGGACAATCAGCCGCAGCGAAGCGCAGGCCTTAAGACAGCCCTTGTGGTTCCGTCGGCGCCGTCGTCGCTTCCCGCGCCTTGCCTTCTGATTGCTTTCTGACGGCCTTGATTGGCATTTCGCCGGTGCCTCGCCAAGGATGGCTGCCCCAAGCGCAACTGGCCACCCAGGGCTAAGTCCCTATGGGCAAAAATCGGTTCGCTGTCATTGCAGCTGGAACCGCAGCGCGACAGCTGCGGCCAGGGGAGCCAGTACAACCGAAGCAAGCGAGATTGCCACCAGGATCAAGAACGCCGGCATGAAGCCCCCGCTCCCCGTCAGCGCCGCACTGACGGCCTCGATGCCGAATTGCAAGGTGGGCACGAATAGCGGCAGCATTAAGAGGGCGATCAATACCCCGCCACGCCGTGCGCGCAGGGTCAGGGCGCCGCCGATGGCGCCGATGAAGCTCACGGCCGGCGTGCCGGCGAGCATGGTGCCGACCAGCACGCCATAGGCCTCCAGCGGCAGGTTGAGCAAGAGGCCGAGCACCGGCGCCATCACCGTCAGGGGGATGCCGGTGGTGAGCCAGTGGGCGAGGCTCTTGGCGACGGCGACGGCTTCCAGGGGCAGGGGGCCAGTGGCCAGCACCTCCAGGGAGCCGTCCTCGAAGTCCATCTCGAACAGCCGCCCCAGCGAAAGGAGCGTGGCCAGCAGCAGGGCCACCCACAGCAGGCCAGGGGCGATGCGGGAGAGCAGATTAAGGTCGGGGCCCAAGCCCAGTGGCAGCATGGTCACGACCACCAGATAGAAGCCGAGCGCCACGCCAATGGCGCCGCCCTCCCTCCACGCGAGCAACAGGTCGCGCCCTACGAGGTGCCAGAATGCCTTCATGCCACGGCCGCCGCCGATAGGCCCACCGGCAGCTCTTGCGCCCGGTCGAATGCGAGCGGCAGGTGCGTTGCGGCGACCACCAGGCCGCCGCCGGACAGATGCTGGTTAACGGCGCCAGCCAAGACCTTCTGGGCCGTCTCGTCGAGCGAGGTGGTGGGCTCGTCGAGCAGCCAGACCGGGCGTTCGGCCAGCAACAGCCGCATGAGCCCGGCGCGCCGCCGCTGGCCCGCAGACAAATAGCCCGCCGGGATATCGCGCAGGGCGGCCAGGCCGAAGGTGTTGAGCGCCACCTCCAGGCGGTCGGCGGCGCCGCCCAAAAAGCCGCTCCAGAAGGCTGCGTTCTCTGCCACCGTCAGGCTGGGCTTCACCGCATTGGCGTGCCCAACATAGTGGCACTGCTCGGCGATACTCGCATCCGCGTCACCGCCTTCCAAGCGAACCTGCCCCGCCTCCGGCCGCAGAAAGCCGGCCAGCATGCGCAGCAAGGTGGTCTTTCCCGCGCCGTTCGGACCGATCGCCAGCAGCGCCCGGCCGGAGTCGACGGTAAACGACAGCTTAGCGAACAGCACCCGTCCGCCGCGCTTCGCGCATAACTTCTCGCCGATCAGCTTCATGGACCTTCCCCGTGCTAGGGGCGCATACTAGACTCGTTATACGGTTTCAATTCCGTCCCCGCCCAGCCCGAGGCCGATCGGCCCCTACGCAAGGCACTTCACAAGGCACCTCACAAGGCACTTCATAAGGAGACCTAACTCATGAGCACGGCTGCGGCCCATCCCGACAGCTTCAAGTGCCGCAAGACGCTCACCGTCGGCGGCAAGAGCTACGAGTACCTCTCCCTCCCTGACGCCGAGAAGAACGGGCTAAGCGGCGTTTCCAGGCTCCCAACCTCGCTCAAGGTCCTCTTGGAGAACCTGTTGCGCTTCGAGGACGGCCGCTCGGTGACGGCCGACGACATTCGCGCCGTGGCCGAGTGGCTCAGGGCCAAGACCTCCACACGCGAAATTGCCTACCGCCCGGCGCGGGTGCTCATGCAGGACTTCACAGGGGTCCCGGCGGTGGTGGACCTTGCGGCCATGCGCGATGCCATGCGCCACCTCGGCGGCGACCCGTCGAGGATCAATCCGCTGGTGCCGGTGGACCTCGTCATCGACCATTCCGTGCAGGTGGACTATTTCGGCACCGCCGACGCATTCAAGAGAAATGTCGAGATCGAGTATGAGCGCAACAAGGAGCGCTACGAGTTCCTGCGCTGGGGTGCCGGCGCCTTCAACAACTTCCGCGTGGTTCCGCCGGGCACGGGCATCTGTCACCAGGTCAACCTGGAGTATCTGGCCCAGTCGATATGGACGAAGGAGGTGGGCGGCCGGGCGCAGGCCTTCCCCGATACCTGTGTCGGCACCGACAGCCATACCACCATGGTGAACGCCCTGGGTGTACTGGGCTGGGGCGTGGGCGGCATCGAGGCTGAGGCCGCCATGCTTGGCCAGCCGGTGGCCATGGTGATCCCCGAGGTGATCGGGTTCCGCTTCCACGGCAAGCTCAAGGAGGGCGTGACGGCCACCGACCTGGTGCTCACCTGCACGCAGATGCTGAGGAGGCGCGGGGTGGTGGAGAAGTTCGTCGAATACTTCGGCGACGGCCTCGACCACCTGTCGGTCGAGGATCGCGCCACCATCGCCAACATGGCGCCAGAATACGGCGCCACCTGCGGCTTCTTCGCGGTCGATTCCGACACCATCAAGTACCTGAGGGCCACCGGCCGGGCGCCCGAGCGTGTGGCCTTGGTTGAGGCTTACTGCAAGGCCCAGGGTATGTGGCGCGAGCCCGGCGCGGCGCCCGCCTATACCGACGTTTTGGAGCTGGACCTCGCCACCGTGGTACCCTCCATGGCCGGTCCGAAGCGCCCCCAGGACCGAGTGCCGCTCAGCGGGGCCAAGGCGGGGTTCGCGGCGGCGCTGCCAGAGATCGTCAAAGGGGCGAGCGTGTCAGTGAAGGCCAAGGTTGCCGGCGCGGATTACGCGCTCGGCAACGGCGACGTGGTGATCGCCGCCATCACGTCGTGCACCAACACCTCCAACCCCTCCGTGCTGATCGCGGCCGGCTTGCTCGCGCGCAATGCGCACAAGAAGGGTCTCAAGGCGCAACCCTGGGTTAAGACCTCGCTGGCACCGGGGTCGCAGGTCGTGACCGACTACCTCGCCAAGTCCGGCCTGCAGGAGGACCTGGATGCATTGGGCTTCAACCTGGCCGGCTACGGTTGCACGACCTGCATCGGCAATTCCGGGCCGCTGCCTGATGCCATCGCCGAGGCGGTCAGGGCCAATGACCTCGTGGTGGCCGCGGTGCTCTCCGGCAACCGCAACTTCGAGGGGCGCGTCAATCCCGACGTGAAGGCCAACTACCTCGCCTCCCCACCCCTGGTGGTGGCCTACGCCATCGCCGGCACGCTGAACAAGGACCTCACCACCGAGCCGGTTGGCACAGGCTCCGACGGGCAGCCCGTCCATCTCAAGGACATTTGGCCCACGTCGGCCGAGGTCGCCGAACTGATGCGGACCTGCGTCACACCCGAGATGTTTGCCAAGCGCTACAGCGCGGTGTTCACGGGCGACGCCAAGTGGCAGGCCATGGGCAAGGCCAAGCCGAGCCTCACCTACAACTGGAACTCCGGTTCCACCTACGTGCAGAACCCGCCCTATTTTGAGGACATCCCGGCCGCCCCGGCGCCCGTCTCAGACGTGGTTGGAGCGCGCATCCTCGGCCTGTTCCAGGACAGCATCACGACCGACCATATCTCGCCCGCCGGCTCCATTAAGAAGGACGGCCCGGCCGGGGTGTACCTGATCGAGCACCAAGTGCGACCGGCCGAGTTCAACTCGTACGGGGCGCGCCGCGGCAACCACAACGTGATGATGCGCGGCACCTTCGCCAATGTGCGCATCAAGAACATGATGATGGGGGGCAAGGAGGGTGGCAACACCGTCCACTACCCCTCGGGTGAGGCCATGTCGATCTACGACGCCGCCATGCGCTACAAGGCGGAGGGCGTACCGCTGGTGGTGCTGGCCGGCAAGGAATACGGCACCGGCTCCAGCCGCGACTGGGCGGCCAAGGGGACGCGCCTGCTCGGAGTTCGCGCGGTGATTGCGCAGTCGTTCGAGCGCATCCACCGCTCCAACCTGGTCGGCATGGGCGTGCTGCCGCTGGTCTTCGCGGATGGCCAGGCCTGGCAGACCCTGGGGCTTGCGGGCAGCGAGACGGTAACCATCCGCGGCGTTGCCGGCCTGAAGCCGCGTCAGAAGCTCGCCGTGGAGATCGCCGGCGCCGACGGCAAGGCCACCACCATCGAGGTGCTGTGCCGGATCGATACCGAGGAGGAACTTGGCTACTACCACCACGGCGGCATCCTGCCGTTCGTCCTGCGCAACCTCGCCGCGTAGGGAGGTTTCAGGTCCCGGGTTCCAGGTCCAGCGCTCGGGGACCGGGGTCGCCCTCGTAGGGGTGACCCCTTGAACCTAAAATCCGCGCTTGTGACGTCGTTGATGACAGAAGTCGTTGATGACACAAGGGTTGTGGCGAGGGGGTGAGTCCCAAGACCGTCTCGACTCACCCATTCGTGACTCGCACTTGATCTGCCGAATCCCGATACTTGCAAACTGTGGGAGCGCTAGCGTGGGTTGGAAGCCGTAAACCGATGCGGTCTTTGGCGATCCTGGCGTTAGCCGGCCTGACCGAGCTCATCGGCCCCAGCGTGGTGAGCGCGCAGGCCGTGGCCACCTCGGCGCAGGTGAAGGCCGTCTACGAGCTCTACACCAGCCAAGGTTGCTCCTCGTGCCCCGCCGCCGATGCGGTCCTGGGCCAGCTCGCCAAGCGCGAGGACGTGATTGCCCTCACGCTTCCCGTTGACATCTGGGACTATCTCGGCTGGCGCGATACGCTGGCGCGCCCGGAGTTCACCGAGCGGCAGAAGGCCTACGCCAGGGTGCTGGGCGACGGTATGGTGTATACCCCCCAGGCGGTGGTCAACGGCCTCGTTCACCTCAACGGCATCAACGAGGAGCGCGTAGAGCGCGCGATCGAGAAGACAGCCAAGCTGTTCAGCGCGTCGCGCGTGAGCGTGAAGCTCTCGGCGACCGACGGCAAGCTCCTGATCGACGTGGCGCCCGCCCCCAAGGGTGTGATGGCCAAGGAGGCCACCGTGTGGCTGGCGGCGATCACCAGCAGCGTGAAGGTGCCGATTGCGCGTGGCGAGAACCAGGGCCGAACCATCGTCTACTCGAACGTGGTGAGCCGGCTGATGCCTATCGGCACCTGGGACGGCAAGAAAATGGTGGTGCACCTCGACCGCCGCAGCTTCATGCAGGGCACCGCCGACCGCTGCGCTGTCATCCTGCAGCAGGGGCACGGCGGCCCCATTGTCGGCGCCGCCCTTCTCGACGGGATCTGACAGTCCCATTGGGTTGACGCACCGGCTGCCTCGGCCGCACCCTGTCGGCCTCGATCGTTGCCGACCAAACGGACCGCACCAAACCGCCTCGGCGTCGCGCCTGAGGACCGTCACGGGCGCAGCAGGAGGTAGGCGCCTTGCGCCAAATAGACGGTGGCGATGGCGGCGATGATGCGCGCGGCCCAGAGGCGGAACTGGGCATCGCTGAGCCGGTCCAGGACCGGCCGCGCCAGCGAGGTGCCCGCGATCGAGGCCGCGACAGCCGCTGCGGCCAGGAGCGGATCGAGGCTGCCCGCCTGACCGACGAGGCCGCCGAAATAGCTGAGCTTGGCGCCGTGGCTCGCGAGCTGGCACACCGCCTTGGTGGCGACGATCTGGCGGCGGTCGAGCCTGCCGCTGAGGAAGAACGCGTCGATCAGGGGGCCTGACACCCCGGCAAGCAGCATCAGGGCCATGGACGCCGAGCCGAACAGTATTCCGTGACCGAGCCGCTGCGGGTCCGGCTTGAGCGTGCCCGGCACCAGCCTGATCGCGAACGGCGACAGCCCGAGCAGAATGAAGGCCAACGGCTTCGAGGGCACGTACTGCCACAGACTCCATGCGAGAAACGCCAGCGCGCAGCCCGCGAGGAAGTTAGCGGCGGCTCGCCAGTGCGCATGGCGCGCCCACAGGACACCCCGCCAGCCGTTGGAGGCCATCTGCGCCACGGCATGCAAGGCCATGGCCTCGGGAAGGGGGAGCAGGGCCAGCAGCACGCCCATCAGAATGAGCCCGCCCGCCATGCCGAAGATGCCGGACAGGAACGCGGTGGCGACCATCGTGGAGACAAGTCCGAGCACGAGGGCGGCCGGCATGGCGGACACGGCGGACATTGGGTGGGGCCCTCCCGGCCCAGCTCTATGCGCCGGTTGCCGGCAGCAGAAAAGCCGAGATATCTTGCGCTCAGCATGAGTTTTCCCGATGGTGGGCGATGCGCCGGCTGCCGCATCTCAATGGCATCAGGGCGTTCGACGCCGCGGCCAGACGCGGCAGCTTCGCCGGCGCCGCCGCCGAGCTCAACGTGTCCGCCGCCGCCGTCAGCCGCATGGTGCGGGTGCTCGAGGAGCGCGTGGGCGTGGCCCTGTTCGAGCGCGGCGCCAACCGGCTGACGCTCACTGCGCGCGGGCGCGCCTACCATGTCGGCTTGTCGCCGATCCTGGACGCACTTGCGCAACTCACCGACCAGGTAACGGCGCAGGCTGCCGGCCGCATCCTGACCATCGGCGTCGGACCTACCTTTGCCGTGCGCTGGCTGATCCCGAGGCTGGCTTCCTTCCAAGAGGTGGCGCCCGACATCGAGGTGCGCGTCACCAGCGGCGGCGCCGCGGCCCCGTTTGCCGATGACTGGACGTGCGGCATCAAGCTGGGCGACGGGCGGTGGGCGGGGCTCGTCGCCGAGCGTCTGTTCGATGCTGACCTCACGCCCGTGTGCATGCCGCGGCTGGCGCAGCGCCTCAAGTCGCCACACCAGCTCAAGCCGCAGACGCTCCTGCGCGTGGCGCACGCGCACGAGGACTGGCCGCTGTGGCTCGCGGCTGCGGGGCTGTCGGAGATGGCGGCGGCGGGCCCGATGTTCGAGTTCTACGGGCATGCGCTGCAGGCAGCCAGCGACGGCGTCGGCGTGACGCTCGGCATCCGACCCTACATCGACGACGACTTGAGGGCCGGGCGGCTGGTGGCGCCGTTCAAGCTCTCGGTGTCGAAGGGCAGCGGCTGGTATCTCGTGTCCAGGGCTGCCCGTGCGGCGGAGCCGGCCTTCCTGGCCTTCCAGAGCTGGATCAGAAAAGCAGCGCGCACCTCGTTGGCCTGACGGGTGCTCCCTGCCACGCCGCACGCTGGGGACGCACGCTGGGGACGCACGCTGGGGACATCAGTGCGGATCGGGCATTGTTGGCATCCTCGTGAGGGGTCCGGGCAGTGTCCCGCGCCGGCCCATCTCGTCCTTGACAGGCGTGGTGGCGCATTGGACAAATGGTCAGACCAAAACACGCGAAACAAAGAACGTGATGGGGGGGCGGCGCGCAAGGGAGCAGAGGCTTGCCGATTGAGGTGCTGACACCGCGACGACTCTACCGCCAGATCGCCGATCAGCTTCGCCAGCTCATCGACGATGGCGAGTATGCGGTGGGCAGCCGGCTTCCCACTGAGCGTGAGCTTGCCGAGAAGCTTGGCGTCTCGCGCCCGACCGTGCGGGAGGCCCTGATCGCCCTGGAGGTCGAAGGGCGCCTCAGGATCAAGGTCGGCTCCGGCATCTACGTCATCGAGCAGCAGCCCGCGGCCACGCCGCCGCTCCCCGATCCGGTCGCCGGCCCCTTCGAGCTGCTCAGCGCCCGAGCCTTCGTCGAAAGCGCCGTGGCGGAGGAAGCCGCCAGAGTTGCAGGGCCCGAGGATGTTGCGCGGCTCGACGCCTTGCTCAACGAAGCGGAAGGCACGCCGTTGTCGTGCGATGCCTGGATCACCCTCGACCGCCAGTTCCACATCGGCCTCGTGACGATGCTCGGCAACGCCGTGCTCGTGCGCTGTGTCGGCGACCTGTTCGACCAGCGCATCAACCCTTATTACGCGCGTCTGGCCCAGCACTTCGAGAACCCCGCCACGTGGCGCACCGCCCACGAGGAGCACAGGGCCGTACGGGACGCCATCGCCGGCCACTATCCGCAGCGGGCGCGGGCCGCGATGCGCGTACACCTGGAGCGCTCACACGAGCGCTTCTGTCGCGATTTCGGCGAGGCGCCCGATCGCCGCCACGGCACCCCTGATGCCGAGCGCAGGGCGCGTGCGCGCCAGGCCCTGGGCAAGGTTGCTCGCGTCCAGCCGCAGACGGGGACGGCACGGATCGGTAGGAAGGTCACCTAGCAGGAGAGAGCAAACGAAACCACGCAAGGCTGCCTTTCCAACAATCAGAACACCCTCGGACTCCCATGGACTCCCCCGTGGACCCCCCATGCACCCCTCATGGAGGACTGCC
>JAFMSC010000135.1 GCA_017353825.1 Hyphomicrobiaceae bacterium
TCCGGGGCTCAACGAGCGCCTTCGCGCGATTGGGGTCGAATGCGGAGCGAGTGGGAGCCGAGAGCGAGCGCACGTGCCGCGGGGACAACATCCCTCAGTATTTCAAGACCAACAGGGGCGATCGTCGAGAGGTCATCGCCAGCGCTGCACCGGTGCTGCGGGAGAGCTGGGACAAAGCCCCTCCCCGACGGCGCGGCGCCAGGCGTTCATGCAGATAACTGTTGACACGTCGAGAAAGCCTGGCGTCATGGGGCGCCACGCAGCTTGTGTGCCGAGCTCGGCAAGGAGGTGGGCAAGTCCCCGATACGGGTCGTCCCCCTTCCGCCAGCTATTGAGCTGGGTCGAGGCTCAATTGGCGGCGCTCGGTCGGTCCCGGGAGCGCGCTTTCTCCTCTGCGCACAACCGGCGTGTCGCCGCGCGCCAATGGCTTCCGCGACCCCGTGTTTTCCTCGCGCAAGCGGCAAACGACATCACACCTGGGTCGACGCGCTTTGAGGCCTCTAGGGGAGCGCCTCCCGCGTCGCTGGTGCAGGCCCCTTTCGAGCTTTGAGCGCGTCGCCCGACAGGATTTGACTTGCAGTATCTTGCATAGGTGCCTAGCATCTAGGCATAATAATGCATGAGCGGTGACCACCAGGTCGTCAGAGTGCATGAGCGGGAGCACGCAAAGACGCGATGACACAGCGCATCGATTTTGCAACCGAGCCCGCGCGCTATCGCCACTGGAAGCTGAAGTTCGACGGCGAGGTGGCGGAGCTCATCATGGATGTCGATGAGAACGCTGGGCTCTTCGGCGGCTACCAACTCAAGCTCAATTCTTACGACCTCGGCGTCGACATCGAGCTCGCCGATGCGGTCGAGCGGCTCAAGTTCGAGCACCCGGAGGTGAAGGCGGTGGTGCTGCGGTCCGGCAAGGACCGGGTGTTCTGCGCCGGCGCCAATATCCGCATGCTGGCGGGCTCCAGCCACGCCCACAAGGTCAACTTCTGCAAGTTCACCAACGAGACGCGCAACGGCATCGAGGATGCGAGCGCCAACTCGGGACAGAAGTATCTGTGCGCCGTGCGGGGCACGGCCGCCGGCGGCGGCTATGAGTTGGCGCTCGCCACCGACCGCATCCTGCTCGCTGACGACGGCAACTCGTCCGTGGCGCTGCCGGAGCTGCCGCTGCTGGCGGTGCTGCCCGGCACCGGCGGGCTCACGCGCGTCACCGACAAGCGCAAGGTGCGCCGCGACTTGGCCGATGCGTTCTGCACGGTCGAGGAAGGCGTGAAGGGCACCCGCGCGGTGAAGTGGCGGCTGGTCGACCAGGCGGTGCCCAACTCCAAGTTCGAGGCGGCGGTGAAGGACGCGGCCAGCAAGCTCGCGGCCCAATCCGATCGGCCCGGCCGAGACGCCAAGGGCATCGCGCTGACGCCGCTGGAGCGCAGGTTCGAGGCCGATGGCGTGACCTATTCCAGTGTGAAGGTGGAGATCGATCGCGCCGCGCGGCGCGCCATCGTCACGATCCAGGGACCGGGCGTGCCGCCGCCAGCGTCGGCCGAAGCCATGCATGATCAGGGTGCGCAGTTCTGGCCCCTGCGACTGGCGCGCGAATTGGACGATGCGGTACTGCACCTGCGCCTCAACGAGGGCGAGATCGGCGTGCTGATCTTCAAGTCGCAGGGCGATCCCTCGCTGGTGCTGGCCTACGACGCATTTCTTGAGGCCAACAAGAGCCACTGGCTGGCGCGGGAGATCCTCAACTTCTGGAAGCGCGCGTTGAAGCGCGTCGACCTCACCTCACGCTCGCTGGTGGCGCTGATCGTACCGGGCAGCTGTTTTGCTGGCACGCTCGCCGAGATCGCCTTCGCCTGCGACCGCTCGTTCATGCTGATCGGCACGCCCGCGGGCGACAACCGGCCGGCGGCCACCATGAGACTGTCGCAGCTCAACTTCGGGCCCTACCTCATGAGCAACGGGCTCACGCGGCTGGCTACGCGCTTCCTGGGAGAACCCGACAGCGTCGGCAAAGCGCAGGCCGCGACGGGCAAAGCGCTTGACGCGGAGGCCGCCGAAGCCCTGGGGCTTGTCACCGCCACCTTCGAGTCCGTGGACTGGGACGACGAGGTGCGTATCTTCCTGGAGGAGCGGTCGTCGTTCTCGGCCGACGCTCTCACCGGCATGGAGGCTAACCTGCGCTTCGCCGGGCCGGAGACCATGGAGACCAAGATCTTCGGCCGCCTCACCGCCTGGCAGAACTGGATCTTCCAGCGTCCCAACGCCGTTGGCGCGGAGGGCGCGCTGACGCGGTATGGGACGGGCGTGAAGGCGAATTTCAACCCGGAAAGAGTGTGAGTGGTGAGTGCTGAGAGGTTGAATGGGGCCCCGCAGGTGGGGCGAGCGTAGGTGATGAGTACAGGGGGAGCCCGACCCACGTCCAGCCCCCACCCGCGGCGCCCTCCACCAACCTAGGACGCAACCTCTCGTCTTCACCCATCTCACCCGTCGAGGAACCGCGAGGACCGAGCCAATGCCACAGACCACCCACGTCGACTACTCGACCAAGATCCCCAACAACGTCGGACTGATGGACGACCCGCGCGTGCTGAAGGCGCTGGAGCAGTGGCATCCAGGGTATCTCAACTGGTGGATGACCATGGGGCCGGACGGATTCCAGAGCTGCGATGTCTACCTGCGCACCGCCATTTCCATCGACCCTAAGGGCTGGGCCAAATTCGACTATGTGACGATGCCCGAGTACCGCTGGGGCATTCTCCTGGCCCCCCGCATGGAGGACCGCAAGGTCAACTTCGGCGCCCACAAGGGCGAGCCCGCGTGGCAGGAGGTGCCGGGCGAGTACCGGGCCATGTTGCGCAGGCTGATCGTGGTGCAGGGCGACACCGAGCCCGCCAGCGTCGAGCAGCAGCGCTTCCTCGGCAAGACCGCGCCGTCGCTCTACGACATGCGTAACCTGTTCCAGGTAAACGTGGAGGAAGGCCGGCACCTGTGGGCGATGGTCTACCTCTTGCACAAGCACTTTGGCAAAGACGGGCGCGAGGAGGCCGATGAGCTCCTGCGGCGCCGCTCCGGCGACGCCGACAAGCCACGCATGCTCGGTGCCTTCAACGAGGAGACACCGGATTGGCTCTCGTTCTTCATGTTCACCTACTTCACCGACCGCGACGGCAAGATGCAGCTCGAAAGCCTGGCGCAGTCGGGCTTCGACCCCCTCTCGCGCACTTGCCGCTTCATGCTGACGGAGGAGGCGCACCACATGTTCGTCGGTGAAACCGGCGTGGGGCGGGTGGTGGAGCGCACCTGCGAGGCCATGAAGGCTGCCGGCATCGAGGATGCGGGCGACATCGCCGCCGTCCGCAAGCTTGGTGTGATCGACCTGCCGACCATGCAGAAGAAGGCCAACCTGCACTTCTCCCTGTCGCTCGACCTGTTCGGCTCGGAGGTGTCCACCAACGCCGCCAACTACTACAGCTGCGGCCTCAAGGGCCGCTATCGGGAGGTGAGCCTGGAGGACGATCATGTGCTGACCGGCGCCACCTACCCCGTGAGCAAGCTGGTGAACGGTAAGGTGAAGATGGTGGACGAGCCGGCGCTAACCGCCATCAACATGCGCCTGCGCGACGACTACGTGGACGACTGCAACCGCGGCGTGGAGCGCTGGAACAAGGCGATCGAGAAGGCGGGCATCGCCTTCCGTTTCAAGCTGCCGCACGTGGCCTTCCACCGCCATATCGGCGAGTTCCAGAGCATCAACGCCACGCCCGAGGGCGAGGCGCTGAGCGAGCCCGTGTGGGCCGCCAGGAAGGACCAGTGGCTCCCCACCAAGGCCGACGGCGACTTCATCCAAAGCCTCATGGAGCCCTGCTGGGAGCCCGGCAAGTTCGCCTCCTGGATCGCCCCGCCGAAGGTCGGGATCGACAACAAACCTGGGGACTTCGAGTATGTGAAGATCCACCGGGCGTGAGCGGGGTCGACCCCTTTCCTCCCGAGCGCGTGGGTCCCGCTCCAGATGTAGCAAGGGGTCTGCACCCTGTTTGCTGGGAGAGGGGCGCGCGCGGCGCTGGTAGCGCTGGATGATAATCGAGAGGCCCCGGCGCGGGTTTCGCGGAGGGGGCCCGTTGGCTATGATCCGCCGGGGAGAAGGGAGACCTGCCATGAAAAAACTGCTGCTTGCGACGGCCGCCGCACTCGCGGTGGGGGCCGCGCCGGCTTCGGCCCAGAGCAAGTCCGTCAAGATCGGCTTTGTCAGCACCTTCAGTGGACCGACGGCCGTGATCGGCAATGACATGCGCAATGCCTTCGAGCTGGCGCTCGACCACATGGGCCGCAAGATGGGCGGGCTGCCGGTGGAGGTGATCTACGAGGACGACCAGCAGAAGCCCGAGGTCGGCCGGCAGAAGACCGAGAAGCTGATCCAATCCGACAAGGTCGACTTCATCTCCGGCTACATCTGGTCGAACGTGCTGCTGGCATCGGTGAAGCCCGTCATCGAGGCAAAGACCTTCCTGGTCGTCGCCAACGCCGGCCTGTCGCCGCTGGCCGGCGAGATGTGCTCGCCCAACGTGTTCTCGACCTCGTGGACCAACGATTCCAACCCCCGCGCGGTCGCCGAGTACATGAACAAAAAGGGCGTCGAGAACGTCTACCTGATCGGCCCGAACTACGCCGCCGGCAAAGAGAACCTCGGCGGTGTGAAGGCGGTGTTCAAGGGCCAGCTGATGGGCGAGGACTACACCAAGTGGCCCGACCAGCTCGATTTCTCGGCCGAGCTGTCGAAGATCCGCGCCGCCAATCCGAAGGCCGTCTACACCTTCTTTCCAGGCGCGGCGGGCGTGCAGTTCCTGAACCAGTACGCCCAGGCCGGTCTGCAGGGCAAGATCCCGCTCTACACCACCTTCGTCATCGACTCGCTCAGCCTGCCGCTGCAGAAGGACGCCGCGCTGGGCGTCATCCAGGCGCTGCAGTGGTCCGCGGACCTGCCCAACGACGCCAACAAGAAGTTCGTCGCCGATTTCATGGCCAAGCACAAGGCGGAGCCGTCGTTCTATGGCGCCCAGAGCTATGACGCGGCCGACCTGATCGCATCCGCCGTCGCTGCCGTAAAGGGCGACCTGACCAATCCCGACGCCGTTCGCGCCGCGCTGCGGAAGGCGGACTTCAAGTCAGTGCGCGGCGCATTCAAGTTCGGTCCCAACAACTATCCGATCCAGAACTACTACATGCAAGAGGTGGTCAAGGAGGGTGGCGGCTACCGCCTGAAGACCGTAGCCACCGCGGTGGAGAACTTCCAGGACGTGCACGCCATCAAGTGCGCAATGAAGTGAGTGTGAGAAGGGCCGGACCCTGCAGGGTCTGACCCATTGCGCAACCGGTGTCGGAGCGCCGTAGGTCTTCTTGAGCCCGGCGAAGGTCGGGGGAAGACCCAACGCTCCTTCAGGCTGTGGACGAGAAATGTTGGGTCAGCCTCCGGCTTTCGCCGGAGTTGACTCAACCTACAACGAGCGTTGGAAAGCAAGGTGTCAGCCCCAGGGATCTGACATCTGCACCCGGAAATGCTGCTGTTCGTCGAGCAATGCCTGAATGGCCTCCAGGTGGGGCTCTTGCTGTTCCTGCTGGCGGCCGGGCTGACGCTGGTGTTCGGCATCATGGACCTCGTCAACCTGGCGCACGGCTCGCTCTACATGCTGGGCGCCTATTTCGCCGCCACCTTCACGGCCTTCACGGGTTCCTTCCTGGCCGGCGTGGCTTTGGCACTGGGGGCGACCCTGATCACGGGCATGGCGGTGGAGGTGATTGCCATGCGCCGGCTCTACGGCCGCGACCATCTCGACCACGTGCTCGGCACGTTCGGCCTGATCTTGTTTTTCAACGAGATAGTGCGCCTCGTGTGGGGACCCGAGGGCCGCAACCTGCCGTTGCCAGCCTGGCTCAGCAAGTCCATCGAGATCCTGCCGGGCTTTCCCTATTCCATGTACCGGCTGTCCATCATTGTGGTGTCGCTGGCGGTGGCGCTGGCCCTCTACCTCGTGGTGATGCGCACGCGCTTCGGCATGCTGGTGCGCGCGGGGGCGTCCAACCGAGAAATGGTGGGCGCGCTCGGGGTCAACATCAGGCTGCTATACACCTTCTTGTTCGGCGTCGGCGCAGCTCTTGCGGGGCTCGCTGGCATGATGCAGGCCGCCATCCTTACCGCCCAGATCGGCATGGGCGAGAACATCCTCATCCTCGCCTTCGTGGTGATCATCATCGGCGGTATCGGCTCGATCCGCGGCGCCTTCATCGCCGCCCTGTTCGTGGGCTTTGTTGACACCGTGGGCCGCACCTTCTTGCCCGAACTGCTGAAGCTGACCTTGAGCCCCACGGCCGCCTCCACCGCCGCCCCGGCCCTCTCCTCGATGCTCATCTACCTCCTGATGGCGGTGGTGCTGGTGGTGCGCCCGTCGGGCCTGTTTCCTGCGGCCGGCCGATAATGAGAGCGCTCGCCAACCCGCGCAATCTGGTGGTTGCCGCGATCCTCATTTTCCTGGCCCTGGTGCCGGTATACGCCCAGGCAAGAGCCAATCCCTACCTGTTGTCGCTGTTCACCCGCATCATCATCCTGGCCATGGCGGCGGTGAGCCTGAACCTGATCATGGGTTTCGGCGGTATGGTGAGCTTCGGGCACGCGGCCTACATTGGGCTCGGTGGCTATGCCGTGGGGATCCTGGCCCAGGAGGGCATCACAGCGGGCCTCGTCCAGTGGCCGGTGGCGATCGTGACCTCGGCGCTGCTCGCTGTTGTGATCGGTGCCTTCTCCCTCAGGACGCGCGGCGTCTACTTCATCATGATCACGCTCGCTTTCGCCCAGATGATCTACTACGTGGGCGTCGGGCTCGAGCGCTACGGCGGCGATGACGGCCTCTCCATCGACCGTCGCAGCCAATTCGGCGGGCTCTTCAACCTGTCCAACCGCACGGTGTTCTATTATGTCTGTTTCGGCCTGCTGCTGGCCAGCGTATATCTCGTCTGGCGCCTCGTGAACTCCCGCTTTGGCCTCGTCATCCAGGGCGCGCGCTCCAACGACCGACGCATGCGCGCCATCGGCTTCCCGACCTACCGCTACCGCCTCGTGTGCTTTGTCATCGCCGGCACAATCTGCGGCCTCGCCGGGGTGCTGCTCGCCAACCACACCGACTTCATCAGCCCTGCCACGATGCACTGGACCCGCTCGGGCGACCTCATCGTCATGGCCGTGCTGGGCGGCATGGGCACTGTACTTGGCCCAGTGCTGGGCGCCCTGGCCCTTCTGCTATTGGAGGAGGCATTGTCCGGCCTCACGGAATACTGGCAAGTGATCCTGGGGCCCTTGCTGCTCGCCGTCGTGCTGTTCGCGCGCGGCGGCATCGACGGCATGCTGGCGAGTCTCAACCGTGCCTGAGCCGCTCCTGGAGATCGACGGGCTCACAAAACGCTTCGGCGGCGTCGTGGCGTCCGACGGCATTAGGCTGGCCGTAGCGCCGGGCGAGTTGCACGCCATCATCGGCCCTAACGGCGCCGGCAAAACCACCCTCATCGGCCAGCTCACCGGCGAGTTGGCACCGGACGCCGGGCGCATCCGCTTCGGGGGCACCGACATCACGCGCTTGCCTGCGCACCGACGCAGCCTGATGGGCCTAGCGCGCTCGTTCCAGATCACCTCGCTGTTTCTCGACTTCACCGCGCTCGACAACGTGGCCCTGGCGGTGCAGGCGCACGCCGGCCATTCCTTCCGCTTCTGGCGCAATGCGCGTCGAGAGAGAGCCTTGCGCGAGCCGGCGCACAAGGCGCTGGCGCGGGTGGGACTCGTCGAGCGCGCCCATTGCATCGTTGCCAGCATGAGCCATGGTGAGCACCGCCAGTTGGAGATTGCCATGGGCCTCGCCACCGCCCCGCGCATGCTGCTGCTCGATGAACCCATGGCCGGCATGGGGCCCGAGGAATCGCAGCGCATGGTGGCGCTGCTGCGCGAACTGAAGGGCGAGCTCACGATCCTCTTGGTGGAGCACGACATGGAGGCGGTGTTCGCACTGGCCGACCGCATCACCGTGCTCGTTTACGGCCGGGTGATCGCCAGCGACACGCCCGCGGTGGTGCGCCTTAACGCCGAGGTGCGCCAGGCCTACCTGGGCGAGCAGGAGGCTGTGATACGCCATGGGTAACGAGAGCCACCGACCTATGCGGCAAGCGCCGGTCGTGGATCAGGGGTTGCAGGAGGAGCGCAGATGACCCCCGCCAACCGACGCCCAACCCTTGAGACCGTATCTGGGCAAGTGCTATTGGATGTGGAAGGCATCGAGACCGCCTACGGCCGCAGCAAGGTGCTGTTCGGCGTGTCGCTGGCGATTGCGCCCGGCGCCATGGTGACGCTGATGGGCCGCAACGGCATGGGCAAGACCACCACCGTGCGCTCCATCATGGGGCTCACGCCGGCCTCAACGGGCTCTATCCGGCTCGACGGACGCGAGATCCGTCAGCTGCCGTCCTATCGCGTGGCCAAATTGGGCGTGGGGCTCGTGCCTGAGGGGCGGCAGGTGTTTCCCAACCTCACCGCGCGGGAGAACCTCCTCGCTACAGCCGCCAACCGCTCAGGCTCGGCCGATCCGTGGACCTTCGACAAGGTGTGCGCCCTGTTCCCGCGGCTCGCCGAACGCCTCGATAGCCCGGCCAACCTGCTGTCCGGCGGCGAGCAGCAGATGCTGGCCATCGGGCGCGCGCTGATGACCAACCCGCGCCTGCTCATCCTCGATGAGGCCAGCGAAGGACTGGCACCGCTGATCCGCGAGGAGATCTGGCGCTGCCTCGCCCGGCTCAGGGCGGCCGGGCAGGCGATCTTAGTGATTGACAAAAACGTGGCGGCACTTACCCAGCTCGCCGACCACCACTACCTGATCGAGCGTGGCCGCGTGGTATGGAGCGGCACGTCGGCCGCGCTGGCCGCGGCCCCCGAAGTCCAGCACCGCTACCTCGGAATTTGAGGCGCAGCCCTGGAGGGGGGGCGACGTGCCGGCGATCAGATCAGGACGCCTCCGGCGCCGTGCCGCGGGCGGCCGTCCGGGTGGTGCGCAGCCGCTTGGCGACCTCCCGGTCGATCCATCGGCGGCAGCTGGCGAGCTTCTCGTTGCACGTGACGTTGATCACGATACGGCTTGCCTTGCGCGCTCCGCTGCGCTTGGCAGACGCGGCGACGTCGCGCACGGCGGGGCGAGGTGCACCAGCAAGTGCGGGGGCGGGCTGCTGCTCTTGTCCGGCAGGGGCGGGCGCGGCCTCGGT
>JAFMSC010000483.1 GCA_017353825.1 Hyphomicrobiaceae bacterium
GCGGCGCCGGCGGCGCACCCCGCAGCGGCGGCTTTGGCGGCCCACGCTAACACGGGCTTTCCCGCTCGCGGGATTTCGGGCGCTCTCGACTTGAAGCGCTCTCGCGCCCAGCGGGGGCGCTTTTGCATGTTCCTGGTGGCAGAAACCGGCTCGGGGGCGGTGGCGCGAGGGCGCGACCCGCCTTCACCCCTTCCCAAGCGTGTCGATCCAGTTGCGCACGGCGTCGATGGCGTCGTTGCCGTCGACATAGAGGTCACTGTGGTGCCCGTTGGGGAACACCACCAGTTCTTTGGGCTCCGGCGCCAGCCGGGCCAGCTCGCGCCCCATGGCCACCGGCACCACGCCGTCACGCTCGCCATGCAGGATCAGCAGGGGCGCCTTGATCTTCGCGATGTAGCGCGTGGTCTCGTAGCGGTCGGTGAGGAACCAGCGCACCGGCAGGAACCGGTAAGCCTGTGCCGCCACGTCCACGATCGAGGTGTAGGGCGCGTCGAGGATCACACCCGCCACCGGTACGACCGCGGCCAGCTGCACGGCGATGCCCGACCCCAGCGACTCGCCGTAGGCGATGATCGATGCGGGCGTCACGCCCTCGCGCACCAGCGCGGCGTAGGCAAGCCGCGCATCGGCCACGTTGGCGGTCTCGCTGGGCGAGCCGGTGCTGCCGCCATAGCCGCGGTAGGTCATCATGTAGACGCCCCAGCCTTCGCCCATAAACCGGGCGATGCGCGAGGCACGGATGGAGAGGCTGCCACCGTTGCCGTGGAAATAAAGGAGGCTCGGCTGGCCGGGGCGCGCCTTGCCGTACCAGGCGATGAGGCGTGCGCCGTCCGGCGTCTCGATCACGCGCTCCTCGACGCCGGTGAGACCCACCTCGGCCGGCAGCGTGTGCTCCCGGTCCGGGAAATACATGAGCTTGCGCTGGCCCAAATAGCCGGCCAGATTGACGGCCCCGTAGACGGCCCCCAGGCCGAGCACAAGCTTCATCCAGAGGGGCATGCCTGGCCTCTCGTGTTGCTTCATTGGAGGGGCCATCGCACTTGCGAAAGGTGGCCTCGAAGTGGCCCAATAGCAAAATTGTGGAGGCCTGCGCGCGGTCCTAGAGTCGCGCCATGAGCGTGGGGTTGCTCGCCGTCATTGGCGACGAAAATGCCGTGATGCTCGCCCGCATTTGCGGAGCGACCGCGGTCGGCGCCCTGATCGGCCTGGAGCGCACCTTCCACGCCCGGCCCGCGGGGTTCCGCACGCACGCCCTTGTTTGTGCAGCCTCAGCGCTGCTCATGCTGGTCACGGTCTACCAGGCGGAGTGGATGACGCAGGTAGCGCCCGAGGCAATCCGAACCGACCCGACGCGCATGGCCCAGGGGATCATGACCGGCATCGGCTTCCTGGGCGCCGGCGTGATCTTTAAGGAAGGGCTCACGGTGCGCGGCCTCACCACCGCCGCCTCGATCTGGGTCACCTCGGTGCTCGGCATTCTCGTCGGCATCGGCCTCTGGATGCCAGCGTTGATGGGCACGTTCGCCACCCTGGCCGTGCTCAGCGTGTTCCGCGCCATCGAGAACCGATTGCCCGCGGAGTTCTACGCCCACCATCACCTCCGCTTCCGGCGCGAGGCGGTCATGGACGAAGGCGAGGTGCGCAAGCTCGTCGGCAGCTACGGTTTCACCGTCGCGCACCTGTCCTTGCGCCTCATCGAGGAGGGGAAATTCTTCGAGTATCGCATGGTGCTCCGCAGCCGCGCGCCAGGCCAGGCCCGCGCGCTGGCGCAGCACCTCCTGAAGCTGCCCGAGGTCATCGAGTTCCGCATCTCCCCCACAGGGATTAATGAGTACCCGTGATGCCGGCCGGACCCCGGACCAAGTTCAGGGAGCCGCGGGCGAGCAACAGTCCAAGCCCGCGACCACATGAAAGTCGAGACCCGCTAGTCTGAAAAGCTCGGGCCAGTGTCCCGATTCAGAAGTTCCTACGCAGTCTTGGCGTGGACGTCGAGGGTGCGGCGGCAGAAGCGCTCGATGGCGGCAAGGATATCGTCGGCGGTCTTGACCCAGCGGAAGGCTTTCAGATCGGCGTTGCTGGCGTCGATGAAGGATTGGATCGCCGCCACCAGCTCGCCGACCGATCGGTGGGCGTCACGTTTGATTGATCTCTTCTCCGACAGGAGCGCGAAGAACCGCTCGACCTGATTGATCCAGGAGGTGGGGGTGAAGTGGACGTGCCAGCTTGGCCGCTTGGCGAACCAGTTGCGGATCAGCTTGGTCTTGTGGCTGGAGGCATTGTCCATCACGACATGCACGTCGAGACCGGCCGGCATGTTGCGCTCGACCTCATCGAGGAACCTGCGGAACTCCTTGGCGCGATGGCGCGGCATGGACTTGCCGATCACCGTTCCAGCCTTTACGTCGGTGGCGGCGTTGGTGGCAGCCACGAGCGCGGTAAACAGCGTGGTGGTGCCGTGACGCTCGTAGTCGTGGGTGCGTCGCTCGACCTGGCCGGGACGCATCGGCAGCATCGGTTGCGTGTGGTCAAGCGCTTGAATTTGGCTCTTTTCGTCCACGCACAGCACCAGCGCGCTCTCAGGCGGATTAAGATAGAGCCCGACGATGTCGCGCATCTTCTCCACGAACTGCGGGTCGGTCGAGAGCTTGAACGTTTCGACACGATGCGGCTGCAGACAGAACGCTCGCCAGATGCGATGCACCGACGAGGCCGAAACGCCGGACGCCTTCGCCATCTCACGCGTGCTCCAGTGCGTCGCGTGCGCAGGCTTCGCCTCCAGCGTCCGCGTCACGATCTCCTCGATCCGGTCGTCGCCGATCTTGCGGGGAGCACCGCATCTGGGCTCGTCGTCGAGCCCATCGAGGCGGTCTTTGGCAAAGCGTCCACGCCAGGACTGCACCGTCTTTCGCGTCACCCCAACGGCTTTGGCGATCGCACCGTTGCTGCAGCCGTCGGCCGCCAGCAGCACGATTTCGGCTCGCGTCGCATCCGCGCGTGCAATCTTGCGCCGACGCAATCGCCGCTCCAGAGCGCTGCGCTCCATCTCGCTCAGCACGATCCCCACCGCCCCTGTCATGTTCCCCCCGATCACGTCACAAGGGACACGGAATCAGAGGCCGGC
>JAFMSC010000136.1 GCA_017353825.1 Hyphomicrobiaceae bacterium
CCGCGTCGCGGGTTTCCGCGACGTGGATATTCGCGCGCAGGTCAACGGCACGCTCCTCAAGCGCGAGTTCGCCGAGGGCGCGCGCGTCAAGCAGGGCGACGTGCTCTTCCGCATCGATCCCAAGCCCTATGAGGTGGCGCTCGACCGGGCCAAGGCGCAGCTCGCCCAGGCGGAGGCGACGCTGCGGCAGGCGACGGAGAACTGGAAGCGCGTCGATGAGCTGGCGAAGCGCCAGATCTCCACCGAGAAGGCGCACGAAGACGCGCGTGCGGCTCTCGACCAGGCCAACGCCGCCGTGCAGTTGAGCCAGGCCGAGGTGCGCAACGCCGAGCTGAACCTCGGCTACACCACCATGACCTCACCGGTGACGGGCATCACGCGCCTGCTCTCGCCCCCCGAGGGCTCGCTGGTGCTCGCCCAGCAGACCATACTCACCACCATCACGCAGACCGATCCGGCCTACGTGAATTTCTCCTTCACGGATTCTGAATACCAGGATGCCCGCGAGCTGAACCGCAAGCTGCCGACGCCGATCGCGCGCGAGAGCCTGAGCGTGGAGCTGCAATACGGCAACGGTGCGCCGTTCGCCGGAACCGGCAAGATCGACGCCTCCGCGAACCGCGTCGATGCCCAGACCGGCACCATCCAGGCGCGCGCCATCTTCGCCAACCAGGACGGCGCCCTGCTGCCCGGCCAGTTTGTGCGCATTGTCATCAAGGGCGTGACGCTGCCCAACGCCGTTGTCATCCCGCCCCAGGCGCTGAGCCAGGGCCCGCAGGGGCCCTTCGCCTATGTGGTCGGGCCGGACAACAAGGCGCAGGCCAGCCCGCTACAGCTCGGCCGCCACGTCGACGACGGCTGGACCGTGGAGTCCGGACTGAAGGACGGCGACACGCTGATCGTCGACGGGCTTTTGCGCGTGCGTCCGGGTGCGCCCGTCTCGCCCGTGCCGGTGGCCGGTCCCGCAACCGGCTCGCTCAAGAAAGACCGCTCGTGATCTCCCGTTTCTTTATCGACCGGCCGGTGTTCGCGTCGGTGGTCTCCATCGTCATCACGCTTGCCGGGCTGGTCGCGCTGCGCGCGCTGCCGATCTCGCAGTACCCGCAGATCGTGCCGCCAGAGGTCGTCGTGAGCGCCAACTACCCAGGCGCCACGGCGGAGACGATCGCCGAGACCGTGGCGGCGCCGCTTGAACAGCAGATCAACGGCGTCGAGAACATGCTTTACATGCTGTCGACGTCCACGGGTAGCGGAACGCTGAGCCTCACCGTCACCTTCGCCATCGGCACCAACCCCGACCAAGCCACCATCAACGTATCCAACCGCGTGCAGCGGGCCTTGGCGCTGCTGCCGGCCGAGGTGACCCGGCAGGGGGTGACGGTCAACAAGCGCTCCACCTCGATCCTGCAGGTGCTAGCCATGTCGGCGCCGGGTGGCCGCTACGACACGATCTATATCTCCAACTACGCGCTTCTCAACATCATCGACGACCTGCGCCGCACGCCCGGCGTGGGCGATGCCTCGCTGTTCGGTGCCTCCGACTACTCGATGCGCATCTGGCTGAGGCCCGACAAGGTGGCACAGTACAGTCTGACCCCCACCGACATCGCCAACGCCATTCGCGAGCAGAACCAACAGTTCGCGGCGGGTCGCTTCGCCGAGGAGCCCATGTCCAATGGGCAGGCATTCACCTATTCAGTCACCACGCCGGGCCGGCTGGCGGACGTGACGGCGTTCGAAAACATCATCCTGCGCACGGACGACAACGGTGGCGCCCTGCGCCTGAAGGACGTGGCGCGTGTGGAGCTAGGCGCCCTCACCTACGGTTTCTCGGCCACCTACAACGGCTCCCCAGCGGTGCCGATCGGCGTCTACCTGCAGCCTGGGGCCAATGCCCTAGAAGTGGCCCAGAACGTCAAGACCACCATGGACCGCCTGGCCAAGCGCTTCCCCGAGGGCCTGCGCTACGACATCCCTTTCAACACGACGCGCTTCGTCGAGGTCTCGATCCACGAGGTGATCAACACCTTCATCGAGGCACTGATCCTGGTGGTCGCCGTGGTGTTCGTCTTCCTGCAGAGTGTGCGGGCGACGCTCATTCCGGTGATCGCCGTGCCGGTGTCGATCGTCGGCACCTTCGCCGGCATGTATGCTTTGGGATTCTCCATCAACCTCCTCACCCTGTTCGGCCTGGTGCTGGCCATCGGCATCGTCGTCGACGACGCCATCGTGGTCCTGGAGAACGTCGAGCGCATCATGGCGAGCGAGGGTAAGTCGCCGCGCGAGGCCGCCATCCAGGCGATGGACGAGGTGTCGGGCCCGGTGATCGCCATTGTGCTCGTGCTATGTGCCGTGTTCGTGCCGGTCTCGTTCCTTGGCGGACTGGCCGGCGAGCTCTATCGGCAGTTCGCCGTCACCATCGCCGTCTCCGTCATCATCTCCGGCGTGGTGGCGCTCACGCTCTCTCCGTCCCTGGCCGCGCTGCTCTTAAAGCCAGGCCACGCCGACCCGGCCCTCCCGTTCCGGCTCTTCAACCGGACCTTCCGATGGATCACCGACCGTTTCGCGGTCGGCGTGTCGTGGCTCCTCAGGCATTCGGCGGTGGCGCTCGCCGCCACCGCCGTGATGCTGGCAGCCACGGTCTTCCTCTTCCTGCGCGTGCCGGGTGGCCTAGTGCCCGCGGAGGACCAGGGCAGCGTGTTCGTCGTCACCGCCCTGCCGCCGGCAGCCTCCCTCAACCGCACGCGCGCGGTCACCGCCAAGGTCACGGAGGGGCTGATGAAGAACCCCGCGGTCGCCGAAGCAATCACCTTCTCCGGGTTCGACCTCCTATCGCGCGCGCAGAAGACCAGCGCCGGCATCTCCTTCGTGACGCTGAAGGACTGGTCGGAGCGCACCGATCCGAAGCTCGATGCGCGCAACCTGGCGCCGAGCTTTGCCGCGCTCAATGCTACCTTCCGCGACGGCTTCGTGATCGGCTTCAACCCGCCGCCCATCATCGGCATGAGCACCACGGGCGGGTTCGAGTTCTTCCTGCAGGACCGCTCGGGCGGCAGCCTCGGGAGCCTCGCCGACGCCGCCCAGCGCGTGGTGCAGGCGGCGGCCAAGCGGCCGGAGCTGCGCGGGGTGACCACCACGTTCAGCACCACCGTGCCGCAGTACCGCATCGACGTGGACCGCGACAAGGCCAAGACGCTGGGAGTGCCGATCAGCACCATCTTCGAGGCCATGCAGGGCACGTTCGGCAGCCTCTATGTCAACGACTTCACGCTGTTCGGCCGCACCTATCGCGTCAGCCTCTCCTCTGAGGGCGAGTTCCGTCGCTCGCCCGACGACCTGCGCCACGTCTTCGTGCGTTCCGACAACAGCGCCATGGTGCCGCTCAACGCGCTCGTTGGCGTGGCCCGCATCGTCGGTCCCGACACCGTCGATCGCTTCAACATCTTCCCCGCCGCCAAGATCCTGGGCGGGCCAGCGCCGGGCTACTCTTCCGGCCAAGCGATCGCGGCGATGCAGGAGGTGGTCAGCCAGACCCTGCCGTCCGACTACACCATCGGCTGGACGGGATCGGCTTATCAGGAGCTGGCGACCGCCGGCACCGGATATCAGGGCTTCATTTTCGGGCTGATCATGGTGTTTTTGGTGCTCGCCGCCCAGTACGAGCGCTGGTCGCTGCCGCTGGCCGTGATCACTGCGGTGCCGTTCGCCGTGTTCGGCGCGGCGCTTGCCATCTATGTGAGGGGTATCGAGAACGACGTGTATTTCCAGATCGGGCTTGTGACCCTGATCGGCCTCGCGGCCAAGAACGCCATCCTTATCGTCGAATTCGCCGCCCAGCGCTACCGCCAGGGGGATGTGTCGATCGCTGAGGCGGCGATCGCCGCCGCGCGCTTGCGCTTCCGGCCGATCGTGATGACCTCGCTCGCCTTCATCCTTGGCGTGCTGCCGCTCGCGGTCAGTAGCGGCGCCGGCTCGGCCAGCCGACATTCGATCGGGACCGGCGTGATTGGCGGCATGCTGGCCGCCACGTTCATCGCCATCTTCTTCGTGCCCGTGTTCTTCCGCCTGCTGGGTGGCCGCCGCAGCCCCGCAGCCGCGGGGCGGCCCGCGCCCGCTGCCCCCGCAGCGCCGCCCTAGGATTGCAGGGAGGGCCCGGCACCTCCAGCACCCTCAACCGGCAGCGCGCGGACAGGTGGCACGGCGGCAATCAGCCTGTGTTGTTGACAGGCCTCCCGCGCCACACGGATAGTCGATCCAACGAAGCTAAGGACCCAGGCCCGCGTTGCGTCGGCTGCGGCACCGCAGGCCGGTGCCCGACGCCATCCCTAGGGAGGAACGTCACATCCCCACGATGAGGACCAGCTTGCTCCGCTCAGCCATCCGCGCCCTGGCCGCTCTCGCGCTCGCTGGGCCGGCGTCGGCGGAGGTCTCCCAACTCAATGTTCCCCTCGGCGCTGGCGGCTTCGGCTTCCTGCCTCTGCACATGATGCGCAAACACGGGCTGGTGGAGAAGCACACAAAGGCCGCCGGCATCGAGCTCACCGTCAACTGGGCCAACATCGGCGGCCCGGCGGCCATGAACGACGCCCTGCTCTCCGGCCAGGCGCATTTCGTCTCGGCCGGCCCGCCCGCCTTCATCACGCTGTGGGACAAGACAAGGCTCAACATCGGCGTCAAGGGGGCGGCAGCCATCAGCTCCATGCCGATGTTCCTCAACACCAACGCCGACCACATCCGAAAGCTGGAGGACTTCACGGCCGCCGACAAGATGGCCGTGACCAGCGTGAAGGTCTCGATCCCGTCCATCGTCATGCAGATGTACGCCAAGGCAAACGGGGCTCAGAACGTCTACCAGTACGACCCGTTCACCGTGTCCATGGGCCACCCCGACGCCGTCGTCGCGCTTCTGTCGAAGGGCGCCGGCATCGCCGCGCACTACGCCTCCTCGCCGTTCCATGAGATCGAGGTAAAGAAGGAGGGTATCCGCACCATCCAGAACTCCGACGACGTGATGGGCGGCTCCACCACCTTCACCATGGTCTCCACCACCGCCAAGTTCTACGAGACGAACCGCAAGGCTTACCGCGCCTTCCTCGGAGCCTTGAAGGAGGCGCAGCAGATGATCAAGGATGACCCCAAGGGGGCCATCGCGGTACTCGTCGCCTCCATGGGCGGCAAGTCGCCGCTGAGCGAGGAGGAGCTGCTGGCGATCCTTGAGCGCCCCAACACCAAATACACGTCTGTGCCCGAGAACGTGCTGAAGTACGCCCACTTCATGCACCAGGTCGGCTCCATCTCGAACGACCCGGCCTCTCTGGCCGACCTCTTCTTCGAGGAGGAACCCGTCAACGGCGGGAACTGATGAGGCGGCACCCCACCCTTCCGCGATCCTCAATCAGATCCGTTTCCGGATGGGCTCTATTCGGTACGTGAAAGATCGTTATCTGCGGGGAACCGGAGCGGGCAGTCGGCGTTGAATGAGAGCACGTCCTGGACGTGTTGCGGGGTAGCATCCTTCGGGATGCAGCGGGCGCCTCTGCCCTCCGGGGGCGCCCGCTCCTTTATGCGCGATGCTCTGAGCGACGCGCTTGCGCCCAGCTGTCGTCGTTCTCCCACACCCGCACGCTCTCGCACTGAGGCAGGCGCTCCAGAAGCCAGCCTGCGATCAGCTCGGCCGTCGGGTTCTCCAACCCCTCCACCTCATTGAGCACCCGGTGATCGAGTTTTCTAATGAGCACGAGCACCTTGGCATCGATCTCGGCGAAATCCGCCACGAACCCGCGCCGGTCGAGCGGACCCCTCACCACAACATCCACGCGATAGTTGTGGCCGTGCATGTTCCGGCACTTGTGCCCACCGGGAAGCAGCGGGAGGTAGTGAGCAGCCTCGAAACGATAGGTCCTGCCGATGCGGGTCTCAGTCATGGGATGCCCATAAGCTTGTGGGTCTGGAGGCTGACACGCCAGCGCGGGTGATCGAGGCAGTAGGCAACCGCCAAGGCTGTGTTGCGCGCCAGCTGCGGGCCATGCATGGGTTGCAGGAAGAAGTGCTCAAAGGCGAGGCCTTCAAACAGCTCCGGCGGGGCTCCCTCTTGCGGATAGACGAGCTTCAGCTCAGCGCCGTGTGTCTGCTTGAGGGGCGCCCCCGCCTTAGGGCTGACGCACAGCCAGTCGATGCCGTGCGGCGCCAGCAAGGTGCCGTTGCTCTCGACGGCCACCCTAAACGCCTCAGCGTGCACAGCCGCGATCAGCTGATCGTCGAGCTGCAGCAGCGGCTCCCCGCCGGTGAAGACCACCATGCGGCGGTCCACATCCCGCCCCCAAGCCTCGCTAATGGCCTCAGCCAGCCCCGCCGCCCGGCTGAACCGCCCGCCGCCGGCACCGTCGGTGCCAACGAAGTCGGTGTCGCAAAAGCCGCAGACCGCGCCGCTGCGATCGCTCTCTCGGCCGCTCCACAGGTTGCAGCCGGCGAACCGGCAGAACACGGCCGCGCGTCCGACCTGCCCGCCCTCGCCCTGCAAGGTCTTTAAAATCTCCTTGACCGCGTAGCTCAACGCCATCTCCGCCAAGCCCGCCCGTCGCGCGCCCCGCCGCTCATGTGGTAGCGCTCTGGCGCCCTCTCAAGCGGAATTGGAGCAGTTGGCAAATTGCCAAGCGCCCGCCGCCAGGCGAGCGGAATGCCCGGCCGTCCGTGGGTGCTACGGCGGCGCGAACGGCGGCGGCTCGAGCCCGCGCGGGGCGCCCCTCTCCTCTCGCCAGGAGAGCCCGGCGAGATAGGTACCGATCAGGTCGTCGATCAATCGGGCGGCAGTTTCCACCGTGACGACGGCAAGCTTGTCGGCCGTGGATAGCGACGTGATGCCGTGTACCCCCGCCCACAGCACGCGCGCGGCGCGCCGGCGCTCGTCCTCGCTGCCGGGCGCAAAATGAGGCCTCAGCGCTCGCTCGATCTGCGCTGTGAGCCCCTCCAGCTTCTGCTGGTACCAGGCGGGCAGCTCGGCGCCCTGCGGCATGTGGTGCTCGAACAGGAGGTTCCAGAGGCGTGGCTTCTCCTGGGTGAAGGCGAGGTAGGCATGGGCGATGCGGATCAGCCGGTCGTCGGCGCCAGCGCCGTCACTGCCCTCTTGGATCTCGGACAGACGCCTGTCGAGGCCGTCGAGCACGCGCGCCTCCACGTTGAGCACCACGTCATCCAGGTTGGCGAATATGTTGTAGATGGTGCCCGGTGAGTACCCAATGCGGCGCGCAATCTCTCGCGCCGAGAGCCCCGCCAAGCCCTGGACCTCAATGATCTCCTGCGCGGCGTCGAGGATGAGCGCGCGGATCTGCTGCGGCGTGTGCGACGACCGTCGTCCCATGGCTTGGCCGGGGCCCCGCCCCCGTGCTTGTGTGCTTGCTTACCGCCGCCACCATAAGTGGGATGCGGCCTCATCGGCAAATCACCACAGCCCGGTCTCGTGGCAACCCGCCAGCGCGAACGCGCCGCAGCGATCAAAGGCGAGCAAGGAACATCATCTAACGCCGCATCGCGCCCGCAAAGATAAATTAACCGGTCGTTGATATTTCCACGCTCACAGTCGGTCCGGCAAGCCCTGCCTCGATCGGGCGGCCACGGTTGCAAGATTGCGGTTGTGCAATTTTCAGCTGCAGCCCGCCGAACCCATCACGGAGGAGGCGGGCCTGTCCGTTTCGCCGCAGAAGCAAAGCAAAACCGGCTCAAGAGCCTTTAAGAGCCCAGACCCTCAAGAGCCGTGACCCCCCAAAAGGCGTAACGCCCAAGAGCCGTGACCCCCAAGAGCCGTGACCCATGACGCGCCAATCCGAGTTTCGCCGCCAGCCTGGGCACGCCCGCCTCACTCCCCCCGCCGTGTTCGCGCTTCCCTCCCCAGCGCAGAGCCGCTCCGCGCTCAGTCTCGCCCCTGGCGGCAGCCTGCGGCCCCAGGGAGCTGCCGCACCGGCACGCGCGATCCCCGCCATCTCCATCCACGCGTTTTGCGACAGTACCGCCGCGGCGGCGGAGCTGGAGGCGGCGAGCACCGACCGGCGCCTGGCCAAGGCGCACGTGGAGATCAGCACCGGCGGCATCGACGCGGCCCTAGCCGAGTGCGCCGCGGGGCGTACCCCCAACATCCTCGTCATGGAGACGGCGCTGCCGCCGCCCCAGATGTTGGCCAAGCTCGACGTTATCGCCGACAGCTGCGACCCCGCCGCCCGGATCATGCTCGTCGGCCATGTCAATGACATCGCCCTCTATCGCGAAGTCTTGAGCCGCGGCATCAGCGAGTATCTGGTGGCGCCCGTCTCCCCCCAGCAATTCATCGAGGCCGTCGCCCGCCTTTGCGGTGCTCAGAGCTGCGGTGAAGTCGGCCGCATCGCTGCCTTTATCGGCGCTAAGGGCGGGGCGGGATCGAGCACGATCTGTCACAACGCGGCCTGGGCGATCTCGGAGCTTCTTAAGTGCCAGGTTGTGGTCGCCGATCTCGACATGGCCTTCGGGACAGCCGGCCTGGACTTCAACCAGGAGACCATGCAAGGCATGGCCGAAGCCCTGCACGCCCCGGATCGCCTCGAGGAGGCGTTGCTCGACCGGCTGCTCACCAAGTGCTCCCAGCACCTGAGTATCCTGGCAGCCCCCGCTGCGATCGACCGCGACTACGAGATATCGTCCGGCGCCTGCCGTACCGTCCTCGACGCGCTGCGCCAATACGCGCCATTCGCGGCCGTGGATCTGCCGCACGTCTGGGCGCCCTGGGTGAAGCAGGTGCTCATCAGTGCGGACGAGATCGTCATCACCGCGGCGCCGGACCTCGCCAACCTCCGCAATGCCAAGAACTTCGTCGACTTCCTGGAGTCGACCCGTCACAGCGGCGGGCGGCCGCGGCTTGTCATCAACATGGCCCGCCAGCGCAAGCGCCCGGAGCTCTCGGTGGAGGAGTTCGCGTCGGTGCTCGAGCTCGAGCCGGCGCTGGTCATCGAGTTCGATCCGGAGACCTTCGGGCTAGCGGCCAACAACGGTCAGATGATCGAGGAGTTCTCCCGCAAGGCCCGACCGGCGCAGCAGTTCCGCGAGCTCGCGCTCGCGCTCACCCGGCGCAGCGAACCAAGAGAACTCACCAAGCCCTCGCCGCTGGCCCCGATCTTCGACAAGCTCGGGCTCGGTTAGCTTAGCTAATCCTACTGCGTCACGCTGCTTTCCGCCACTGACGCGGCTTGGCGACGGTCTGGGAGCAGCAGGGGCAGCGCTGCAGGGTGGCGG
>JAFMSC010000014.1 GCA_017353825.1 Hyphomicrobiaceae bacterium
TTGTTCGACTTTCGTTGATGCGTGGTGCTAGAACAGACGCCGGGTCGCGAGCTCGGCGCCCTCGCTGAGCGCTGCCAGTTTGGCCCAGGCGATGTCCTGCGCGACGCGGCCCTTGCCGGCGATGGTCTCGAAGCCGCAGTCGGTGCCGGCCAGCACCCGGCTGGGATCGCCGAGGATGCGGGCCACTCGCTCAAGCCGGTCGGCCACCACCTCCGGATGCTCGACGTAGTTGGTGGTGGTGTCGATGACGCCGGCAACGATGACCTGATCGGCACCGACGAGGTCCTTCACGCAGCGGAACTCGTGTGCATGGCGCGGGTTGGCGAACGGCAGGACGAATCCGCCGACCTTGGCGCGCCGCAGCACAGGCACGATCTCCTTGAGGGGTACGTCGCAGTCGTGCGGGCCCTCGTAGTTGCCCCAGCACACGTGCATGCGGACCCGCTCGCGCGCAATATTGCGGAGCGCATGATTGATCGCGTCGACGACGCGGCAGCCGAAGGCGAGGAATTCGTCGATGGGTCGGTCCTGGTAGGTGTTGTGTCGCTCGCGCGCCAGGTCGGGGCAGTCGAGCTGCAGGAGGAACCCGTTGCTCACGATGGTCTCGTACTCGACGCGCAGCGCCTCCGCCAGGGCCGCCAGATAGGCCTCCTCGCTCGGGTAGTGCTCGTTGCGGACGATGGCCGAGACCATGCCAGGCGAAGGTGCCGTCAGGAACGTCTCGGCAAAGTCTGCACGGTTCTGGTCGAGCGCCGCCAAGAAGTCCGCGCATTCCTTTGCGACCGGGGCGGCATCGAGATAGCGCACCTCGCCGAGCGCCTTGGTCAGGCCGCTGATGTCGTCGACCGACTCCTTGACGGTGGCCGCATCGAACGTCTGCCGCTTGAAGATTGGGTAGCGCTCCACGTCGGCGCGCTGGCGCCGCTGCCAGGTGCCGCCGAGCCCGCTCAGGCGGTCGCGCACGTAGAGCACGAAGGAGTCGCGCTGCTGCTCCCCGTTGTTGGCAATGTCGATGCCCGCCTCGGCCTGCTTGCCGACCACCCAATGCAGGGCTGCCTGGCCCGCCGCCTCCAGCTCGCCGGGTGAGACCGTCTCGCCCCGCGACCGCCGTGCATAAAGCCGGGTCAGCTCCGGCGGGCGAGGCAGGCTACCGGTGTGCGTGGTGAGAACACGACCCTCGCTTCTGCGCATTGCTTCCCCCGGGGCCCCCTCTTCCCGCAGGTCGAGGCGCTTTGGCGTTGCCCCCTACCATCGGCCGTCTGAGGAGGCTGTCAATAGCTGAAAGGCGCGGGCGGCACCACCCTGCCCACTTGATTCGCCGCTGCGTTCCTTGCCCAATACGCGATCAGCAGCGGCGGGGCCCAACGCGGCGCCGGATCTCGTTGATTACGGCGCTGTTATCTCGGTCTCCTTCGCCGTTGCGGACGCACCCTTCAAGGATCTCGGCGTTCAGCCGTGCCAGCGGGAGGTCCTGGCTGAGGTTGCGCGCCTGGGCCAGCATGAGCTCCACGTCCTTTAGTGTCTGGCGCACGCGGCCCTCGGGGGTGAAGTCGCCACGCACCATCTTGCTTCCCTTGGTGTCCATCACCTGCGAATAGGACGCCGCCCGGCGCGCAACGTCGAGGAAGCGTCCGGGCTCCAGGCCCAGGCGCTCGGCGAACACGAGGCCCTCGGCCAGGGCCAGGCGATTGAGACCGAGGATCAGATTGATGGCGAGCTTGGCGCGACCCGCGCTGCCCGCGGGTCCCATGTGGAAATGCGAGGGGAAGATCGCGTTGAGGATGGGCACCACCTCGTGGAGCCTGGCGGCATCGCCACCGATCAGGGCGACACCCTGGCCCTGCCGGACCTGCGCGCTGGTGCCGGAGACTGGCGCGTCGAGGAGATGCAGACCATGCGGGGCCACGCGCTCAGCCAGCGCGGCGATCCGGTCGGGATCGCAGGTACTGGCGCACAACATGACCTTTTCCGAATGGGTCCTGACGCTCGCCAGAAGCTCCCCAACCACGGCCTCCACCTGGTCGGTGTCGAACACGGCCAAGAACAGCACATCGCAGCGCCGGACCACATCCGCGAGGGATGCGGCGGGGATGGCTCCCCTCAGTTGCTCCCACGCGCGCTGCTTCTCGCCATCGATGTCGAAGCCCACCACGCTATAGCCGGCACCGGCCAGACGCTCCGCCAGCGCTGTGCCCATGAGACCGAGCCCAATCATTCCGATCTTGTTTGGTTCGTTCATGCGGGCGGTCCGTGAGCGGGGGCTGCGTTGATCGGGCGCCTAGCCTCGAAACCGACGTGATGGTCTCGCTGCGTGCCGCGGTGTGACCGGAGCTCGACTGCAGGTGCCCATCGATGCCGCGATGAATGATGGCTCGCGTTGTCGGATTGCCCGCGCGCGGCCCGTGCAGACGCGCCCCCTTGCTTCGGCTGTACTTGAACGCGTCGATCAGCATGCAGATGGCAACTTGCACCTGGGGCGGCGTGAGGTGCACGATCTGGCCAACGGCGAGGCTCATTGCGAAGGCAAGCGCCGCGAGCACCAGCCCTTTGAAGCTCGGACGTTGATTGGAACGGGATGCCGGATGACGCTATCAGCTCATCGCAGATATCCGCGATGCGAGCTCGGAGAACCGTCAACTCGGCCACGTCTTCCTCCCTGAAATGTCCAAGACAAGGGGGGACGCAGTCGACACGCCGTCACCCGAACATGCGACGTGAGGCGATGTCCGCGCCTTCGGTCAAGGCGCGCAGCTTGGCCCATACAACGTCCTCGGCCACGCGCCCCATGCCGGCGGACGTATCGAAGCCGCAGTCGGTGCCGGCCAGCACGCGCCTGGGGTCGCCGACGGCGGCGGCGACACGCTGCAGGCGGTCGGCGACCACCTCGGGGTGCTCCACGAAGTTGGTCTGAGTGTCGATCACGCCGGCGATCACCAGTTGATCGTCGGCGAGGTGCCGCATCAGGCGATACTCGTGCTCGTGGCGCGGGTTTGCGAACGGCAGGGACAGGCAGCCGACGTTGGCCTTGAGGATAGGGGGGAGGATGTCGGCGAGCGGCACGTCGCAGTCGTGCGGGCCTTCGTAGTTGCCCCAGCACACGTGCAGACGCACGCGGTCGCGAGGGATGTTGCGCAGGGCGTTGTTGATCGCGGTCACGACCAGCTCGACGAAGCCAACGAAGTCGCCGAGCGGGCGGTCCCGATAGGAGGTGTGGCGCTCCAGCGCGAGATCAGGGCAGTCGAGCTGCAGGAGAAATCCGTGCCGGACGATGGCCTCATATTCGACCTGCAGCGCGACGCTCAGGGCGTCGAGATAGCGCTCGAAACTGTCGTAGTGTTCATTCTGCACGATCGAGGCAATGATGCCTGGCGAAGGAGCGGTAAGAAACGGCTCGACGTAGCCGCCGCCGGCCTCGTCCAGGGCGGCACGGAAGTCGCGTAATTCGCCCTCGATCGCAGAGGGGTCGGCATAAGCCACGGCGCCGACGGCCTTCGGCAGGTGCGCCCGGTTGGACACGGTGTCCTTGCCGGCGGTGCGACCCTGGAACTCGGCCTTGTAGGCCGGATATTTGTCAAGGTCGGCGTGCGTTGACCGCGCGCCGGTGCCGCCGAGCCCGGTCAGGCGGTGGCGAAGATAGAGCACGAAGGAGTCGCGCGCCTGCTCGCCGTCGTCGATCACGTCGAGCCCGGTCTCGATCTGCTTGCCGACGATGGCGCGGAGCGCAGCGCGCCCCTGCGCCGCGATGGCCGCAGGGTCCACGGCTTGGCCGCGCACACGCCGGGCGAACAGCGAAGTGAGCTCGACCGGC
Source organism: Hyphomicrobiaceae bacterium (assembly GCA_017353825.1). Classification (GTDB taxonomy): domain Bacteria; phylum Pseudomonadota; class Alphaproteobacteria; order Rhizobiales; family Hyphomicrobiaceae; genus AWTP1-13. Next base: position 3,809 of record JAFMSC010000014.1, read on the forward strand.
CGCGGCAGGCTTCCGGCGTGGGTGGTCAGGATGCGGGTTTCACTGCGCTGCATTGTCTCGCACCCGGTTGCGTGCAAGGTGCCCGTGAGGGTCGAGAGCCCTTCGCGACGGTCCTGTGCTTCGTTGGAACACTGAGCCATGTCCAAGGCTTCGACGCAAGCCGGAAAGGGCCCTGGAAAGCGGAGCGGGCGGCTTCGACTTCGTCATTGTCGGTGGCGGCGGCCTACGCGGTGCCAACCGGCCGTTCGCCTGTTCTGGCTCCTCAATCCGGCTGCGCGAAGTTGGCGCCTTGCGCCGGCTGAACCGGCTTGCGAACGCCGACCCCCCATGCCCTCAATTTCCGTTGGGCTCCTCGAGCGCAAGCTCCCAAACCGCGCTTGACCGGGTCGGAGCGGCAGCTTCTACTGAGGACGGCACTGCCCATTGAATGCAGCATTGCTGAACATAACCAAAAAAGTCATGGGAGGAGGAATGCCATGCGTCGGATCCGTGCCGTGCCGCTGCACCTCGCGGCCCTCTGCGCCCTAGGCCCCGTTCTCGGTCTCTTCTCTCAGGTGCCTGAGGCTCGCGCCCAGGAGATGAAGGAGGTCACCTTCATCGTGGTCAACAACCTGTTCTCGACGCCGGCCTTTGTCGCGGTCGAGAACGGCTACTGGACCACGCAGGGCCTCAACGTGAAGATCAAACTCACCTCCAGCGGACGGCAGGTGACGCAGAGCCTGCAGGCGGGCGAGGCGCAGTTGGGCCACGCGGCGCTGTCCACAACTACGGCGTCGGCGCGGGCGAGCGGCAACATGCTAAAGGGCGTGATGGCCTACTACAACGCGGCCGAGTTCATCGCCAAGGCCGGCGGCCGCGCGATCATAGCCCGCAAGGACCGCGGCATCGATGCCGCCAATCCCATGACAATGGAGGGCAAGAAGATCGGCTACCTCAAGGGCAGCACCAACGACGTCTACCTGCGCGCCTGGTTCAAGCGCGAGAAGCTCGACATCTCCAAGTCGGAGCTGATCAACGTGCCGGTGGAGAACATGCCGATCACGCTGGTGCAGGGCCAGGTCGACGCGGTGGCTCCGTGGGAGCCCTATACCGCTCAGGTGGTGCGCGAGCTCGGTCCCAACGCCGTGGTTGTCAGCCGTGGCGAGGCTAGCCTCGTGAGCGATATCATCGGCGTGGTGGCGCACGAGAGCTGGATCGGAAAGAACTACGACCTCTTGGAGAAGTTCTCGGTGGGCATTGCGCAGGCGGCGCAGTTCGTCCGCCAGAACGCCAAGGGCGCGGCCGAGATCGACTCGCGCTACCTCGACGGCCTCAACGTGACCGACGCCATCGAGGCCTTGAAGTGGCTTAGCTGGGACCCGCGCATCTCGGTGTGCACGTCCGAGGGCCTGGTCCAAACCGGCAACGATATGGTCAAGGACGGCCTCATCAAGATGAACCGGCCGTTCACGGCGGACGACTTCTACGACGACACCGTGCTCAAGCGCGTGATGGAGAAGCAGCCCCAGTTCTTCTCAGACCTGCCGCCGCTGCCGAAGTCGCTGACCGAGTGCAAGGGCAGGCTGAACTGATCCGGGCGGTCCGGGAGGCGCGCCCGGGACCGCCCCTGCCTCCCCACAAAAGGGGTAAGGACGATGCCGGATGACATGGCCAAGTCCACCCAGAACAAGATCGTCGTCTCCGGCTTCCGCCACGTCTTCGAGACCGACGATGGGCCGGTGCAGGCGACCGACCGGGTCGATCTGTCAATCCGCGCCGGCGAGTTCGTGACGCTGGTGGGCCCCTCGGGCTGCGGCAAGACCACGCTGCTCAAGGCGCTCGCCGGCTTCATCAGGCCGACCGAGGGCTCGATCCTGTGCGACGGCGCGACGGTGCTGGGGCCGGGGCGAGACCGCGGCGTGGTGTTTCAGGAGTTGGCCATCCTGCCGTGGCGCACCGTGCGGCGGAACATTGGCCACGGGCTGGAGATCGCGCGCGTGCCGCGTGCCGCGCGGGAGGCGACCGTCGGGCGGCTGATTGAGCTCACCGGGCTCGCGGGCTTCGAGGAGCGCTACCCGCACGAGCTGTCGGGCGGCATGCGCCAGCGCGTCGCCGTGGCCCGCACCTGGGCCGCCGACCCTGACGTGATCCTGATGGACGAGCCATTCGCGGCGGTCGACGCCATGACGCGGCTCACCCTGCAGGAGGAGCTGGTGCGGCTGTGCGGTGCCACCGGCAAGACCGTGTTCTTCATTACGCACAGCGTCGACGAGGCGGTGTTTCTCGCCGACCGGGTGCTGGTGATGACCCGTCGGCCAGGTCGCATCAAGGCCGCCATCGATGTGCCTGGCCGGGCGGCGGGCCGCGACTGGGAGTCCTTCAAGATCGACAGCGCCATGCAGGCTATCGTCGAGCAGGTGCTGCGCTTGGTGCGCGAGGAGCGCGGTGCCACGGCGCCGGCCGCATCGGCAGCGGTGACGAAATGAGGGTTACGGCAGCAGCCGAGCCTCGCGGCGGCCTCGCCTCGCCCGCGACCAGCTCGGCGAGAGTGCTCCGGTCACTCAGGGCGTTCCCGATCCTGTTGCCGTTCGCAGCCCTGATCGCGGTGTGGTGGGCCATCCATGCCACTGGCGATTTCTCGCCGCAGGTGCTGGTCTCGCCGCTGGCTGTCTGGAGTGCGTTCCTGCACCTCGTCATCCACGGCGTGATGGCCGAATACGCCAGCACCAGCCTGCGCATGATCGGCTTTGCCGCCCTGCTCTCGCTTGCCGTCGGCGTGCCGGTGGGGTTCGCGGTGGGCGTTAACGGCTATGCCGCTCGCGCCCTGGAGGGCTTCCTGCGCTTCCTGCAGGGCATCTCCGGCATCGCCTGGCTGCCGCTGGCGATCGTCTGGTTCGGCTTCACGCACACGACCACGCTGGTGATCGTCATCTACACCCTGATCGTGCCCATCATCTTCAACACCATGACTGGCGTGCGGGCGATCCCCGAAGAGTACGGGCTGGCGCTGCGCTCGCTCGGCGCCTCGCGGCTGAGATTGGTGAAGGACGTGTATTTGCCGGGCGCGCTGCCCAGCATCGTCGTGGGCCTCAGGCTTGGCATGGGCTACGGCTGGCGCGCGCTGATCGCCGCCGAAATGCTGGTGCGCAAGGGCGGGCTCGGTGACCTCATTTTCGGCGCCCGCACGTTCGGCCAGATCGACCGCATCATCACGGGGATGATCGTGATCGGCTGCCTCTATGTCGTGGTTGACCGGCTGATCGTGCAGCCGATCGAGAACCTCACCGTCGCCCGCTGGGGAGTGCTGCGCCAATGAGCAACGCGGCCATGGAGGGGAGCCCTGCCCGCCGGTCTGCTGCGCGGCGGTGGACAGCCCCGCTCGTCTGGCGGCTGCTGCCCCTTACTCCGTTCACCCTGATCCTGGCAGCCTGGGTCGCCTACTGGGCCATCGCCCAGCCGTCGGCCGAGACCCTGCCGGCCGTACAGGACGTGGCCGGCGCCATGTGGGACCTGGCAGTGAAGGGCGAGCTTGCCGTGCATGTGCTGGCGAGCCTGTTGCGGCTGCTGCTCGGGGTGGCGCTCGGCGTTACCACCGGAGTGATCGGCGGTTTTATCGTCGGGCTCAATCGGCCGATTGCGGAGTTCCTAAACCCGCTGATCGTGTTCTTCAACGCCATCTCCGGCATCGTGTGGCTGCCGTTGGTGATCGGCTGGCTCGGGATCGGCACCGCGCTCGCGGTGTTCCTGATCTGGAATACGGTGTTCTTTATCGTGTTCCAGAACACCGTGCTCGGCGTGCAGCTGGTTCCCAAAGTCTATGAGCAGGGTGTCGAGGCGCTCGGCGGCGGGCGCTGGGAGACCATCCGCAGCGTCATCCTACCGGGCGCATCGCCCTACATCCTCACCGGGCTTAGATCCGGTCTCGGCTTCGGCTGGCGCGCGCTGATCGCCGCCGAGCTCGTCGGTGCCACCACCGGGCTCGGCCAGATGATCTTCGGCGCCACCGAGTACCATCGCTCCGACATCATCATCGGCGGCTGCCTCATCATCGGGCTGATCGCCATCGCCATGGACCGCTGGCTGCTGCTGCCCATCGAACAGCGAACGGTGCGACGCTGGGGCCTGGCGTTTGACGCCAGGTCGGAGGAGTAGGCCGTGAGCGACCCAATAGAGCGGGACCCCTCGCCTCCAAGGGTCTTGACCAGAACCGCGGCGGCGATGGGTCTAACCCCCTTGCTCGGGCCCCAAGGTCGCAAGATCGCCGCGGGAACCGCCCTTATTGCCGTCGTCCTGTTCGGCCAGGATCTCTACGGGCGCGCCACCGCGTTCACCCGCCTCGACCCCGCGTTACGCGGCGCCACCGCCTCCCGCAACGTGATTGTCGTGCTCGGCTTCATGCCCGACCGCTTCCACAACGAGCGCGTAGCCGAGTACGGCGTGTTCGCCGGCCGCGACGGCGCTCTGAACCGCATTCGCCTGCGCAACGTTTCCCCCGACAGCCTCTCCCGCCTCGCCGCCGTTCCCTGGGTGGCCCGTATCGAGGCGATGCCGTAGGGCCCCACAAGTCGAGCATGAGAACATCCGGCAGGAGCAGCAATGGTCCCGTTCGAGAAGCAGGTCGTAACCGTGGTGCGCCAGGCCAAGGTTGGTACCGACGAGGCCTACGAGCCGCCGCTCAAGGTGGGGTTTGGCATCTCCGACGCGACCGTCGAGGGGGCAAGGGCGGTGATGGGGCGCACGGTATTGGTGCCGGGTGCGGGCCCCAACCCGACCCACTATCACGCCAACAACGACGTGTGCTGGCATATCGTATCCGGCAAGATCCGGCTGATCCAAGCGCGGAGCGACGGTAGCAATCGCCGGGAGGTGATTCTCGAGGCGGGCGATTTCGTCTACATCCCGAGCGGGGCCATCCACGTCATCGCCAACGCCTCCCAGACCGAGGAGGCGCAACTGGTTTTCTGCTACATCGGGGTGGCCAGCACAGGCGCCGCCGGCAACGTCTGGCTTAGCGAAATGCACGAAGCTTTCGTGGCGCCACGGCCGTAAGATCGCCGCAAGCCGGAGGTGAGAAAAATCATATCAGAAGTCGGAGACCTGTAGGGTTGGATGTCGGATGTCGCGGCGGACGAGCGCTGAGTGCGGCCCGCAGGGCCGACTCCACGGCCGCGCCAGACCTTCCTAGGCGCTCCGGAGGGCCATGCCGCGGCGGACCTCGAGCGAATGGGGTCGGCGCGTCTGGCCCCTCGCCCATTAATCCGTGTTAACCTTGTCAGCGGGTTGTGCGACCAGTCGCGGCGCGGAAGGCGGCGAAGTCGATCTCCTCGGCCGGCACGATCGTCACGCCCTCGGCCTGGAGGCGCTGCAGGCACAGCGCATCCTCGTCGATCGCCCATTGGCGCTGGACGGCTGTCGCGTCGGCGGCAGCCGACGGCAGCGCCGCTTGCAAGGCAGGGGACAGTCCCTCGAACCAGGCGCGGTTGGCGAGCAGGAGGGACACGCCGTGGAAATGCGAAGTGAGGCTGAGGTGCTTGTGGGTCTTGTGGAGACGGAAGTTGACCGTGTTGGTGAGCGGGTTCTCCTGGGCGTCCACCGCGTGGGTCTCGACGGCGCGCGCCAGGTCCTTCACGTCGATCACCACCGGCGTAAAGCCGACGGCGGCCAGCACTCGGCTGTACATGGCATTGTCGAGGGTGCGGATGCGCATGCCCCGGCAGTCGTCGGGATGGCGGATCGGGCGCAGCCGGTTGGAGATGTGGCGCAGTCCGTTGTCCCAGAAGCCCAGCAGCTTGTAGCCGGTGAGACCTTCGAGGTCGCCAGCGAGCCGTGCGCCCCGCTCGCCGTCGAGATCGGCGTAGAGGCGGGCCCGGTCTGCGACAGGGAACGGCTCGTCGAATTGGCCAAGCGAAGGGACGCGGCCGGCCAGGTAGCTCGCGGCGAAATAGCAAAGCTCGACGTCGCCCCTCTCGACCATGGCCAATAGGTCCGCGGCGCGCGCGCCGCGCTCGGTCACGTCGCGGATCACCTCCACCTGCCAATCCGCTCCAGGAGCGGCGGTGAGCGATGCCGCCAGCCGGCGCAACGCGCGCGTCAGGATGGAGGTCTCCGCCTGATAGCCCCCCATCCGAACTGTCGTTGGCGGCATGCTGGGTCCGCTCCTTAGTCCATGAACCGGTAGAAGCGCTCGTCGTAGAGCGCGCCGGCGGCGGGCGCGAGCTTGTCGCGGAACACGCGCGTGTGTTCCGCCATGCTGTGCACATCGGCGGCATTGCGGTCGCGCCAGACCTCGATCACAGTGAAGTGGTTCTGCCGGTTGACCTGGGTCAGCGCCTCGAGGCGCATGTTGCCGGCCTCCTTGCGGCTCTCCTCGGCCAGCTGTTTGGTGAAGGCGGTGCCGTTCTCGCGCTGCGGCGGGATCACATCGACGTGCGTCACGACCGCGACCGCCGCGGCGGTTGCCTTGAGCTCCACGGGACCGACAGACAGCGGGAAATGCACCCGGTCGTCGATGGGCGCGTTCTGGATTGCCTTGATTTTGTCGCGGAACTCCGCCGTCGTCTGCGCCTTGAAGTGGGCATCGATGGCGGCCTGGTCCTTCCATGCCTCCAGCAGGACGAAGTGGTTGATCTGTCCGATGCGCTGCAGGGCCTCCGCCCGCAGATTTCCCGCCTCCTTGCGGGTGGTGTCGCGGAAGGCCCTGAGCAGCTTCTGCGCCTCGACGGCGGTGGTGGGCTTCACCTCGATGTAGGTGACGACATAGCGCGGGCCGTCCGGCGGTGGCGACGCCGGGGCCTGGGCGCGCACGGCGGCCGCCATGGCGGCCAGGACGGCGAGCGCGAGTGCCGATTTGAGCGGGAACCACATGATTCTCCTCCCGAGCGATGCTTGTCGTTGCGGGGCGAGGCTATCGGGTGCGGGCCGTGCACGTCAACGCACGGCGCGGCGATTGCCGGGTTCGCTGGCCGCTGCGCAGGCCCCGTGCTAGCATTTGACGTCTAGATCGACCGTGTAAAGTGCATCACGAACCGGGGGCACCATGAGGGGCCACGCAGCGAAGGAGATCGGTCTCGCCATCGTCGGCGGCGGCCGGGTGGGCCTGTTCCGGGGCGAGGTCGCCACGCGCCACCCGTCCGTCGGCTGGGTTGGGCTCGCCGAGAAGAGCCCCAACCGCGCCGGCGAGGTGGCCGCCAAGATCGGCGCAGATTTCGTCACCCAGGACCACCGCGAGCTGTTGGCCCGGCCGGAGGTGACCGCCGCCATCATCGCCACCGACGAACACCTGCACGTGGCGCCGATCCTGGCCGCGGTCGAGCATCGGCTCCCGCTCCTGATCGAGAAGCCATTGGCGACCGACCTCGCCCAGTCCGCAGCCGTTCTGCAGGCGATTGAGAAGGCCGGCATCGACGCGGTGGTAGGCTATACTCAACGCTTCCGCCGCAAGTGGCTCTCGGCCAAGGAGAAGGTGCGCACCGGCGCGCTCGGCGACGTGACGCTCGTTACCAGCCGCGCCTTCATGAACCGCCTGGTTGCCATCGACAACTACAAGCGGACTGACGATCCGTCCACGATATCGCCGATGGTGATCTCCGGCACCCACGCGCTCGACATCGTCATGTGGTGCATGGAGGCCAAGACCCCGGTCGAGTGCTACGCCCGCTCAATCGACAAGGTGCTGGGTCCGCAATACGGGGGCATCGACGCCACCGCCGGCATGATCATGTTTTCCGACGGCAGCGTCTACCACCTCAACATCTCCTGGGCGCTGCCGGTGACGTGGCCGGGCGCGGTCTATAGCCTCGAAGTGGGGATCAACGGCACCCACGGGGTCCTCACCATCGACGACACCCACCGCGACATGGTGCTGGCCGTCTCCAGCCCCCAGGAGGAGGGCTACGCGCCGGACCGCAGCCGGCTGGTTGACTTCATGGGCTCTTATCCACCGGGCGATATGGCGCTGGGCGAGCTTCGCGGGCCGATGGCGGACGAGACCGTGGCGTGGCTCAACCGCGTCTCCCTCGGGCTGCCGACGCCCGCCGCCACCGCGCGCGAGGCGCACCGCAACCTGATGTTGACCAAGGCGCTCGACCTGTCTGCCAAGCGCAAGGCCGCCGTCGCCTTGCCGCTTACTGCTGAGGAGGCCGAGGGGTAGGCCCGAGGAAGGTTCCTCCGTCGGCGCCCACCGAGCCCAGCCAACTGCTCGGTGGAGATGGAACACCCGCGCAAAAATCGGCGCGTCCCTTGGAGATGGTGGGGAGATGGTGGGGAGATGGTGGGGAGATGGTGGGAATGTCAATGGATCGGCCAATGGTCTATCCATGAACCCATGCGTACGCGCCTGCCGGTCCGCGAGGATGGTGAGAGCGTCCATGTAACCTCACGGAATCGCTGCAGCGCTGCCAACGGGCCACCGGTCATCAGCTGATGTTGGCGCCATGGCCAATGGCTGGGGCGGACGATGCGGTGCTCGGGAACTGCGGCATCGCTGGCGCCCTCTCAGGGCGTTTGTCAGTTTCGCATCCATGCCTTATGCCCCATCCGGCGCCATCTGCTGGCGCGCCCAGATGCGGTGGATGAGTGAGGCGCAGCGATCGGAGGCGGTCATCGGCAGCATATGGCCGCCCTCTATGAGCTCCAGGTCGAGCGCGGGACAGGCCGCCTTCATCGCCTGGCCGTGCTTGCGATAGTCGAGCAGCCGGTCGGCCGTGCCGAACAGGATCCCGATCGGCTTGTCGAGCGAAGGATAGCGGCTCGCATAGCCCGGCAGCACGTCGTTGATCGCGACAATGTCCGAGGAGGCGGCACAGAATGCTTTCGGGCGCAAACCGAGTATCCCGCCCGCGCGGAGCGGAAAATCCGGAACCACCGCCTCCGGCGCGAAGACCTCCTTCAGCACCGCCGGACCGCGCCGGATCCCCAAGGGCGTCGCCACCGTCCAGGCGATGAGATTGCGCACCAAGCTCGAGCGGATCAGCAAGGCCCGGAAGACTGGGGAGACCTTCTCCTGCGGATGTGTTAGCGGCGCAAGAAGTGCCAGCCCGCCAACGCAATCGGGATTATCGAGCGCCAAAGCGAGCGCGACGGCGCCGCCGAGCGAATGCCCAACCAGCAGTGGGCGCGCCAGCCCGAGCGCAGCGATCAGCTTGGCGATCGCCGCGGCCTGCGCGGTGAGGCTCACGTCCGCGCCGGCAGCGCGGGTCGAATAGCCGGAGCCGGGCCGGTCCACGAGGATCAGGCGGAACGCGCCGGCGAGGCGGCCCGCGAGAGCGTAGTCGAAATGCAAGAGGTTGCCGCCGAGCCCGTGGATCATAACGACGGCGGGCTGGTCACCGCCAGTGTCGACGTAATGCAAGCGCTCACCGTCGACCTCCATGAAGCGGCCGCGCGGAGGGAGTGCGGCTTCGACCTTCCGCGCCGTACGAGCCGTGAACCAGACGAGGCCGCCGATCACGACGGCCAGCAGCAGGAGCAAGGCGACGATGACTGTCACGGGTGTCCTTCCGATCTTGGCTCTTCACCTTGGGCGCCGCCCCTCACGACCGCCGTATCAGAGCTCCCAGAATTGTCCAATACGACACCGGGGCCAGACGCTCGATCACCGCCATCATCTTGGCATCACGACCGACCAAGACGCGCGGGGCGCGGCGCTCGGCCGCGCGGACGATGATCTCGCCGGCATGCTCCGGCGGCATGGTCAGTAGGCGGCGGGCCCGTTCGAGCTGCTCTGCGAACTCGGCGTTGGTGGTGCCGGCGGGCCTGCGGGCGTTCTCGGCAATCTTCGTGGCGACCCCGCCAGGGTGGACCACGGTAACGCCGACATTGCTTCCCGCGAGCTCGAAACGCAGGGCATTGGAAAAGCCCCGAACGGCGAACTTGCTCGCCGCATAAGCGGTCTGACCTGGCGGCGAGATCAGGCCGAACACGCTCGATATGTTGACGATCCGTGCATCATCGCTCGCCTTGAGGTGTGGCAGGAACGCCCGCGTCAGCCGCACCATCGCGCCGAAGTTGATGTCGAACAGCCAGTCGAAGTCGGTTTCGCTGATCTGTTCGAAGGTGCCGGCCAGCGCCACGCCCGCATTGTTGACGAGCAGATCGACGCGCTCATGCTCGGTCACGACCCTTTGCGGCAGGGCCGCGGTCGCCGCGCGATCCGCGACGTCTAGCGTATGGCAAGAGATGCGGATGCCGGGCCGGTCGATGAGCTGCGCCGTTTCCGCCAGCCCAGGCTCGCTGATATCGGCAAGGGCCAGATGGCAGCCGCGCCCAGCTAGCGCCTGCGCGATCCCACGGCCGATGCCGCTGCCGGCGCCGGTGATCACAGCGGTGCGGTCATGAAAGGTCATTCGCTTGGGCATGGCTCGCAGATGTCGGTGTCCGTTTGCGTTTGGTTGCGGCTTGGCCGCTGCGAGCAGCGGATGGGAGGTCCTGGGAGCGTCCTCAAGCCTGTCGGCGCGCCGGCACGGCGGCATGACGCGTGAACACCAGGGTGCCGTCGTCGATCGATCCGAAGCGCAGGGCTAACATGTCCTTGGCGTAGTTCTGGTAGAGCCTCCACGGCCGCTTCGAGCCCTGCTTAGGCAGGATATCCTTAGCCCGCTGCATGTAGCCGGAGGAGAGCGGCAGCGTCGCATCCGGGACCATCGATGGATCGTTGTTGCGCGGCGTACAGTAGGCGTAGCGGCCGCGGTCCATCCTATTGAGAATGCGGCACAGGTATTCGGATGTAAGATCGGCCTTCAGCGTCCAGGAGGCGTTCGTGTAGCCGAAGGTCGAGGCGAGGTTCGGTACGTCCGAGAACATCATGCCCTTGTAGGTCAAGGTCGTGCCCGGATTGACGGTCCGCCCGTCCACCACCAGTTGGATGCCGCCCAGCAGCTTCATGACGAGCCCGGTCGCGGTGACGACGATGTCGGCAGCGAGCTCCTCCCCCGACCCCAGCTTCAGGCCCGATTCAGTGAACGTGTCAATCTCGCCCGTGACGACCGACGCCTTGCCCGCGCGGATTGCTTTGAAGAGGTCGCCGTCGGGCACGAGGCAGAGCCGCTGGTCCCAGGGATTGTAGCGCGGCGTGAAGTGCCGCACGTCGATCCCGGGGCCGAGCTCGGCCTGGGCAAGCTCGATGATGCGTTGCTTCGCGGCTTCGGGTCTTCGGCGCGCGACGCTGTAGAAGTAGGTTTGCAGAAAGATGCTTTTCCAGCGCGCGAGGGCGTGCGCAAGGCCCTCGGGCAGTTTCGCATAGCACCAGTCGGCGATGGCATCTCTTGCCGGCCGCGCCAGGATATAGGTCGGCGAGCGCTGCAGCATCGTGACGTGTGCGGCCTTGTCCGACATCGCCGGCACCAACGTGACTGCTGTCGCCCCGCTGCCGATCACGACAATGCGCTTGCCGGCATAGTCGAGATCCTTCGGCCATTTATGCGGGTGCACGATCGCGCCGTTGAAGTGCTCCATGCCTGGCCAGCCGGGCATGTAGCCCGCGTCGTAGTCGTAATAGCCGCTGCACATCTGGAGGAAATTGCAGGTGTAGATCACCGTCGTGCCGTCGGGACCCAGCACGTCGAGCGTCCAGCGTGCATCGCTCGACGACCAGGATGCGCGCTTCAAGGTGTGATGAAAGCGGATCTTGCCGTCGATCCCGTGGTCTCGCGCGGTGTCATTGAGGTATTCGAGGATCGATGGGCCGTCGGCGATCGCCTTCTCGCCGCGCCAGGGTCGAAAGCGGTAGCCGAGCGTATGCATATCGGAATCAGACCGGACGCCCGGATACCGGAACAGGTCCCAGGTGCCGCCGACGGCGCCGCGCGCCTCCAGGATGATGAAGGACTTGCGCGGGCAGTCCCGCTGCAGATGACATGCAACCCCGATCCCGGACAACCCCGCGCCGACGACGATGACGTCGAAGTCGAACTGGTCGGTTCCAGGTCTGCCGGCCGCGACGTTCCCTCGCGCGCTGGCACCTGCATTCGCCGCCAGCTGAGTGGCGGGTAATTCGGCGCTGGCAGCAAGGACTGGCTCGCGTGCCGGGTCGGGCATCCTAAGATCTCCGTTGGTCCGACCGTTCACGGTTGTTGATATATTCTGTTTTCTTCTTGTGACACGCGATATCGTCGGAATCAAGTATCTGACAATGTAGCGTGTCAAGCTGAGCAGGCGAGATCGTGGCAACGGCACCGAGGCGGCACTATGGGGGGCATTCCGCCGAGGAGCGGCGTCTGGCGCGGCGGGAGCGACTGATCGAAGCAGCGGTTCGAGTTTACGGCAAGGTCGGTTACCGCGACGCCACGGTGAAGGCCGTGTGCGAGGCGGCGGAACTCACCGAGCGCTACTTCTATGAGTCCTTCGCCACCAGCGAGGAGCTGTTGATTGCCGCCCTCAACACTGTGTCGCGTCGACTGATCGACTGCCTCAACCGGATCGGCGCAGAGCACCCCGGCGCGGCGGACGAACGCTGCCACGCGGTGCTGCGGGCTTATTTTCGGGCCCTGAAGGACGACCCTGTCGGCGCCCGGCTGTTCGTGCTGGAGATTGCCCGTGTTGGGCCGGCCGTGGATGAAGCGGGAGCGGCGTTGCTTGGCGAGTTCGGCGAGCTGTTGTCGCGCACGCTTGCGCCCGACGCTGGCGCAAGGCCGAGGAGGGACCAGCTCGTGCGCGCCGGTGTGGTCGGCGCGGTGCTGGAGATCGCGAAGGTGTGGATCCGCAGTGGCTACGCCAAGAGCACGGATGCGGTCGCGACCGACGCACTGAAGATCTGTCGTGTGTTGGCGCACTAACCAGAGGCCACGACGACCCCAGTCTGCGCGCACGACGGTGAGGCAAGACCGGATCAATTGACTTGAGGGGGGTCGATGCAAGCGGCTCCCAATTTCCACGCTCTGGCGCTCCCGGCACCGATAGCACGAACTCACGCGACCGTCCGCTACGCTCACGCGGCGAACACGGTTCCGCGCGTGAGCTGGCGAGCGATGGAACCTACAAGTTGCTGGGATCATATGGGTGATTTGGCAAGGTCCGCCGGGCTTCCGGGGTCGGGAAGCTCTGACCGGCGGCTCGGAGGAGCGGCTCCAGGCCAAACCATCAGCTGGAGGGAACGGTCTGAAGGCGGGCGCTTGAATCAGGTGCCGGCCGTCGTCAAGCGCATGCTGGTCGATCTCGCACCGCCATGGGAGCCACGGCTCATGCCGAGCACGTATAGCTGGGGCGAAGGGAGGAAAGAAGCGCTGGAATCGCTTGCGAGAGTTGATCTGCTTCCTGAGCTCAGTGAATGACATGTACTATAGCCTTGCTGCACTCCATCTATGATGGACCGCCCCTATCAGGGGGTGCTGCTGCCGCTTCAAGGCGTCGGGAGGGGCTATGGAGTTCGGCTATTTCACGCTCAGCGACAATCACTACGCCAACAATACGCGGACCGCGAACGAGTTCGTGGCTGAGATTGCCGATCAGGCGCTGCATGCAGAGAACCTCGGCATGCACTCGGCCTGGATCGGCGAGCACCATTTCAATTCGCTCGGCGTGCTCTCCTGTCCAGACCTTGTGCTCGCCTACATCGCCGCGCGCACCAAGCGCATCCGGCTCGCGCCTGCGGTGACCGTGCTGCCGCTGCACCATCCGATCCGCGTTGCCGAGCAATGGGCGACCCTTGATCTGCTCTCCGGCGGGCGGGTCGACTTCGCCGCAGGGCGCGGTTACGACCGGCGCGAATACGAGCCGTTCGCGGTCTCGTTCGACGACAACCAGGGAATCTTCGAAGAGGGCCTTGAGGTTGTCCGTAAGCTCTGGGCGGCAGACGACCGCATATCCCATCGCGGCAAACATTATCGCTTCGAAGACGTACGCATCACACCCAAGCCGGTGCAGCGGCCGATTCCGACCTACGTCGCTTCCTTTTCCAGGCCTTCCATCGAGCTGGCCGGCCGGCTTGGCTGCAATCTGATTGTGGCGCCGTTTGCGGCCGCGATGAGCTTCGGTGGTCTGCGCCAGGTTGTGGACCTCTATAACGAGACCTGCCGCAAGCACGGCCAGCAGCCTGGCCGTGTCATGTGCAGCTACTTCACGCATTTCGCCGACAACGATGGTGAGGAGCAAGCCGCGCGCGCTCGTCAGATTCGCTACTACCAGGAATGCGTCATCCCTGCTTTCCCCGGCGATCCGCGCACAGCCCCGCCGAGTTACCGCTATTTCATCGACATGGTCGAACGACTGAAGAAGGTAAAGCCCGAAGACCTGACGGAGAACGCGGTGCTGGTCGGCTCATCGCAGCGCATCACCGACACTCTGAAGAAGGTGGAAGCGGCCGGAATTTCTGAGGTGATCCTCTACGTGAACGTCGGCCTGAAGCCGCACGGACAGGTCAAGGACGAGATGGCGCGCTTCATGGCGGAAGTCGCGCCCGTCTTCGAGGGCACAAACAAGCACGCCGCCGCGTGAGGACGCGCGCGCAGGAGGTGGCGTGGTAACCCAACGGCAACTGGGTGCCATACGGACCACGTTTCGGCGCCTGCTGGCAGGCCCAGCAGCGTCGAACGGCGGCCATGCGGTCCGGTCGCTGAGCACGTAACAAGTCCCTCAGAAGCCGGAACAAATCCCTGCAGTGCCGAGGACTTCGGCCACGTGCCAAATCCACATGACCTGGCTCCGGGAGGCACCGCCCGGTGATCAGCTCGAGGCATTTCAAACGTAGGGCATGCCGGCGCTTTGGAAGCCCAACTTGCAGTATGGACCGCAAGAAAATAGGCCTTCGCACGGCACCGCAGCCGTCGAATGCCGGGTGCTCGACACAAGCGGCGGTCCCGGCGGCAAGAGCCGCACAGCAAAGACCCCGAACCTAAATGCCAGCTCATGCCGAGCACGGGGCTTAGATCTCAGCCGTGACGAAGACCGATGCTTTCAGTATCGTCAGTGGAGCGCAGATCGGTCCTGTGGGCCGCACGGAGTAGGGCGTTCGGCGGGCGTCACCAAGTCCAGTCAAATGCACGCTATTGGCCATGGGATTACCGGGAGAACTGCCATGATGAGAGGGTTGCATGCCAACATCTTAGGGCCAGTTTTGGCCCTGCTCGCGGGTTGCTTTGCGGCGACTGGCTGTCTCGCCCAATCGGCGGCAGGAGGGTCGTTGCCGCAGGAAGGCCCGACTGCGGCATCGGGTTTGGAAACCGGGTGCGAGATCACGCAACCGCCTCTCCAAATCGTCAGAGCGTGTAGCACAGTTCTGCGCGATCAGCCGAGCAATGCTGCCGCATTGGCGCAACGTGGCCAAGCATGGGCCTTGCTGGGTGACAATGCGTCGGCCTTCCGGGATTTCAACGCCGCCATTGCGATAGACCCAAACAACGGGTTCGCGCTTAGCCGGCGCGCGGCCTTACAGGCCAACGGCGGCAACCAGGCCGCGGTGCAGGCCGATATTGACCGGATCAATGCGCTTGCGCCCAGGGACGCAAGCGATTTTGACGCGCGCGGCATTGCTCGCGCCCTTCGCCGCGACCACAATGGCGCGATCGCCGAATACTCTGCCGGACTGAAGGATAACCCGATTGATCCGACACTCTTGGTCAACCGGGCTGCATCGTACATGGCTTTGCGCAACGTGGCCGCAGCCATGGCTGATTACGCAAAGCTGGCCGAGGCGCATCCCAACTACGCCTTCGGACATCACGTCCGCGGCAGGGCGCTGACGGAGCAAAAGCAGTTCGATCAGGCGGCCGCGGCGCACGATAGAGCCATTCAACTGGATCCTGATCGGCCCCAGTTCTATGTAGAGCGAGGGCGCACGTATCTGGAACAAGCGCGCTCTTATCTCGTGATAGGTTCCAACCAACTGAGGATGGCGCTGGCTGACCTTGACAAGGCCATCGCCATGAACCCCGCGCTCGCCCCAGCGCATTACACGCGTGGAGTGGTGCACCTCGAACTGCGCGACCCCGACAAGGCGATTGCCGATCTCAGCACCGCCGTGGCCTTGAGCCGCCGGTTTGCGCCGGCGTACGGTGTTCGTGGGCGGGCCTTAGCGCAGAAGGGTGATCATGACCGGGCCATTGCCGACTATTCAAAGGCGCTTGAGCTCGATCCGAGGTACGCCGAGTCTTGGTACCGCCGGGGCGCGAGCTGGAACAGAAAGGGCGAGTTTGATCGAGCGCTGGCCGATCTCAATGAGGCAATTCGGCTGGCTCCGACGGTGGCCGATGCCTACGCCGAACGGGCGGATGTGAGACTCCGCAAGAACGACCTTGCGCTCGCAGTGGAGGACGCGACGAAGGCGATCGAGCTTCAGCCCAGGCTGGTCCCGCCCTACGTCAGTCGAGCTTTCGCTCACTCCAAGCTTGGCGACCCCGAGCGCTCCTTGGCCGATTACAACAAGCTGGTCGAAATCCTACCGGACTTTGCTGATTTCTATCTGCGACGAGCGGAGGTGCTTGAGGCCTTAGGCAGACAGCGCGAGGCGGACGCGGATCGCGCACGAGCGGCGAGGCTCGCCGGTGGGCAACCGGCCGCCGCAAATGTTCAGGCGCCCGGCGGGACGACGACGCAACATCCTGCCACCTTCGCAGCCGGCGAAACGACTGCCGTTATGTTCAAGGTTGCTGAAAGCCAGATCAAGCGCGGTGAGTACGACCTCGCCATCCCTGAGCTGGACAAAATCCTCATCATCCAGCCGAGCGCGTGGGCTGCCTATGCCCTGCGCGGTCATGCCTACAGCGGCAAAAAGGAATACACGCGCGCACTCGCCGACGTTTCCAAGGCCATTGAGATCAATCCCGGCGCAGCCATAGCCTTTGCCGGCCGCTGCTACATCCTCCTGCAGACGAAGACCTACGAGAGGGCGCTAGCCGACTGCACCAAAGGCATCGAAATTGGGCCGGCGGCCCCCGCCCTATATGCACTGCGTGGCAGTGTTTACCTCGCCTTGAAGGCTTACCAGCCGGCAATTGCCGATTTCGACAAGGCGATCGGGATGGGAGCCCCTCCTTCACAGGCGGCGTTCGGCCGAGGGCTCGCTCACTTGTACCTGAAGCAGCTTCCAGAGGCGACGGATGATTTTCGCAAGGTGCTCCAAGCAGAGCCGGATCATAAGGGCGCGGCCCTAGGATTGAGGCTGCTGACACAACCGTTGAGCACGACTGCACCAATGAAGGTCGAGGTCGTCAGGCACGCCGATCCCAAGTGTGGCGATCAATGCGCAGATTGGATCGCGGCGCAAGGCCGGATCGATCGCAGTACCCCTGCGAGGTTTCGCACTGTGCTGGCGTCCCTCGGAAATCGCAGGCTTCCAGTATTTATCGACTCGCTCGGTGGCGACCTGGAAGCTTCCTACGAGATCGGCCGAATGATCCGTGCTCGCGATCTTGCCGTTTATGTCACGCGCACAGAACCAGCGCCCTGCCCATCGACGAGTGAGGTGTGCCGCAAAGCCAAGGAAACTGGCCTCAGGTTCGCACTGCCGCGTGGCAAGTTGGCGAGCTGCGCGTCTGCCTGCACCAATGTCTTGGCATCCGGTGCCGTGCGTGCAGTCGGGCCAACAGCTCTTATCGGTCTTCATCAGGCCGCTTACTACTCGGTGCAGAAGGATGCGCTTGCCCTTACCCCCGCCCGCAAGATTCCTGAGCGCGTCTACGTCAAGATGAAGGATTATCTTGTCCAGATGGGCGTTGACGCGAACCTGATGTTACAGATCGTGGCAACACCGCATAAGGACATGTACTGGTTGACGCGGGATGAGTTGCTGGCATCGCGTCTCGTCAATCAAGCAAAAAGCGGAGAGGAGTTGGTCACTGGGGTCGAAAGCGACGATTGGATCGTCACCTCTCCGAAGGCTGCACAGAATATGGAAAGGCTGTTGCGCGAGGAACGAAAGTGAGCCTGCCGAACGAGTTGCTCGACGGCATCCAGCCTGCGTTCGAGCCGCGAGACAGGGTGTCGGTGGCGTCCAGCTTGGCCATGGGCAGGTCAAGGACGAGATGGCGCGCTTCATGGCTTCATGGCGGAGGTCGCGCCCG
Organism: Hyphomicrobiaceae bacterium; assembly: GCA_017353825.1. GTDB lineage: Bacteria > Pseudomonadota > Alphaproteobacteria > Rhizobiales > Hyphomicrobiaceae > AWTP1-13. The sequence goes on from JAFMSC010000014.1 coordinate 21,778, forward strand.
TCTTCCGAGGGCACAAACAAGCACGCCGCCGCGTGAGGAGGCGCGCGCAGGAAAGGCGTGGTTCGCGCCTACCCAACGGCCTAGGCGGGGTCCGACCCCAAGCAGACTCCTTGCAGCTATGAACGCCAACCAGTCTACCTCCCGACGGGCGGATTGGTTTGACCCTCCCGTCGACCGACGGGCCCAACCGTGCGACGAGCCGAATTGCCCGGCACTGCGTGTTGCTGCCGCCGAATGCCGGTTCAGAAATCGATCGAGTACGACGGCCACCTTCGGACCATGTCGCGCCACCAGTGACCTGGAAGAAAGTTGGGCTACGCTAGCA
>JAFMSC010000137.1 GCA_017353825.1 Hyphomicrobiaceae bacterium
ACTTTGGCGCGACGGCGACCCGCTCGCCGAGCGCGCGCCCATTGCGGCTGCAGCCCTGGGCACCCCGAAGGCCATCCCGCCCGTTGGCCTTGTGGCGCGCCGGCCTTAGGCGGCCGCGCCAATAGCCCAACGCACCCGACCGGCGGTCTCCGAGCCGACCTGGGGGTGGTGGATTTCGCGCGGGACGAAGCGACGAGACCGCCCATGCCGCCGATGGCAGACATGCGCCCAGGCCCGGCGACAACGCCAGGTCCGTGGGCCAATCTTCCACCTCAGCGCCAGGTCGTCGGAAAGGGTGGGCCGCCGTGAGCAGCAAGATCGACAGCCGGGAGGCGTGGCTGGTCACCGTGGCGGCGCTTGCCATGGCGTCCGTGTGCTTCGGTGCGCCCCTCGTCGTGACCGTGGCTTTGAAGTACGTGGCGGCTGACCTCGGGGGCTACCGCTCCATCCCTTCGGCGGCCTTGTCCCTCGGCATGTTCGGCACGGGCATCGGCGGACTGGCGATGGGATGGCTCGCTGACCGGTTCGGCGTGCGCTCGGTCGTGATGTTCGGGGCCAGCATGGTCTGCATGGGGCTCATGTTGTCCGCGGGAGGGCAAGCTTGGCAGCTCTATGTTGGGCACGGGTTGTTCATTGGGCTTCTCGGCAACGGCGCGATCCACGCGCCGCTCTACGTCTATGTTACTCGGTGGTTCGAGGCGCGGCGCGGCACCGCCCTCGCCCTGATCGCCAGCGGACAGTACATCGCCGGCGCGACGTGGCCGCCGGTGTTCGAACGGGTAACTGCCGCCTACGGCTGGCAGACCTGCATGGCCGGCTTCGGCATCTTGGTTGTGGTGGTCGTGCTGCCGCTCGCGGTCCTGTTCCTGCGCGCCGCACCGGAACAGCCCGACTCCAAGCCGGGCGCCACGGCTGCCGCAGGCGGCGGTACGGTGCTCGACCTGCGCCCGAACACGGCTTTCGCCTTGCTCGCCATCGCCTCGTTCCTGTGCTGCGTCCCAATGGCGATGCCGGCCTCCCACCTGATCGCCTTCTGCGGCGACGTCGGCCTGACCGCCGCTAAGGGCGCCGCCATGCTGTCGGTCCTGCTGGTGACCGCCTTTGTCAGCCGGCAGCTGTGGGGTTGGCTCTCGGACCGGGTCGGCGGCCTGATGACGCTGCTGGTCGGCTCGCTGGCGCAGGTCTCCGGGATGACGGGGTTTCTTTTGACACAGGACGAGGCGGGGCTGTTTGCCGTCGCAGCGGTGTTCGGCCTCGGCCTTTCGGGCCTCGTTCCCGCCTACATCCTCAGCATTCGCCAGCTGTTTCCGGCGCGCGAGGCGAGCTGGCGCATTCCGGCTTTGCTGCTCACTGCCATGGCCGGCATGGCGACCGGCAGCTGGAGCGCCGGCTTCATCTATGACCGCGCCGGCTACTACGCCCCCGCCTTCGCCACTGGCATCGCCGCCAACCTCCTCCACCTCTGCATCATCACCACCTTGGTGCTGCAATGGCGGCGCATGCCGGACCGCCCCGCCCTGGGGCGGGCCGTAGCGTAGACGCCTCGTTAACCCAACTGCGCAAGTTGGTTTGATGAGGCCGAAGGCCATAACCCCCTGGAGGGCGAAGCACCCCTCAAGCCCACGGCCGCGCCGCCTTGGCCTTCCCCTCGAAGTCGGAGATCGCCTTCTCGCTTTCCAGGGTCAGGCCGATGTTGTCGAGGCCCTCCAGCAGGCAGCGCTTGCGGAACGGGTCCATCTCAAAAGTGATGCAACCGCCGTCGGGGCCACGGATCTCCTGCTTCTCGAGGTCGATGGTGATGGTGGCGTTGGCGCCGCGGCTGGCGTCGTCCAACAGCTTGTCCACGTCTTCCTGCGGGAGCTTGATGGGCAGGATGCCGTTTTGGAAGCAGTTATTGTGGAAGATGTCGGCGAACGAGGGCGCGATGACGCAGCGGATGCCGAAATCAAGCAGCGCCCACGGCGCGTGCTCGCGCGATGAGCCGCAGCCGAAGTTCTCACCCGCCACCAGGATCTGCGCCTTGCGGTAGGCCGGCTTATTGAGCACGAAGTCCGGCTTCTCCTTCCCGTTCTCGTCGTAGCGCAGCTCGTAGAGCAGGTTCTTGCCGAGCCCGGTGCGCTCGATGGTCTTGAGGAACTGCTTGGGGATGATGGCGTCGGTATCAACGTTGATCATGGGCAGCGGCGCCGCCACACCGGTCAGGGTGGTAAACTTCTGCATGACTCCTTCCCGCCTTCCCCATTTGCCTAATTGGTTTCTATTGGTTCGTTATGTCCTCAGCCCGTCGGCCAGCGCCCTGAAATAGCCCTCGGCCTCGACCAGCCGCTCGATGCGCCGGGCATAGGCACCGGCAGCCGCGCTCAGCGGCGGCTCCCGGCTTCCAAGCTGCACCAGGCGCCTTTTAACGCCGGCCAGCTTGCGTCCGTCAAGGTGCATGTCCAAAGCCTTGACGATGTCCTCGACGTAGCCGGCGATGGGCCCCAGCTCGCGAACGGTGTCGCGCGCCGCCCGCACCGATCTGGGGTCCTTTTCCAGCCGCCCCAGGGCGACGGCGACGCGCGCCAGCGTGTCGGCGATTTGCTCGGCGTGGTGGGCGACCGTCGCACGCCGGCCGGCATCCAGCTCGCGGATTAGCCCGCGCCAGCGGTAGAGCGTCTGTGACAGATGCAGGAGCTTGGCGACGTAGGCGAGAAGGTTCATGGGACGCTGGGTGTGTCCAATACCAAACCGAATCGCCCCCAATTCGCGGGCTATGCTAACTAGCGCTCGGAGCCGGGGGGATCACCGGGAGCATTTCGCCCCCAGGTGCGTCCCTGACTGCCAGCGACGCTGAAAGGGAGGCGTGTTAGGGTGTTTGCCATGAGCGACACAACCAAACCCAACCCCGCCGTCACCATCGGCAACGTCACCTTCGCCAACGACCGGTCGATCGCCCTATTCGCCGGCCCCTGCCAGATGGAGAGCCGCGGCCATGCGCTGGAGATGGCCTTGGCGCTCAAAGAAATCTGCGGCCGGCTCAACATCGGTCTCGTCTACAAGACCTCTTTCGACAAGGCCAACCGCACTTCCCTCAAGGCTCGGCGCGGCATCGGCCTCGACGGGGCCCTGCCGGTGTTCGCCGAGATCCGCACGAGCCTTGGCATCCCTGTCGTCACCGATGTGCACAACGTAGAGCAGTGCGCACCGCTGGCGGAGGTGGTGGACGTGCTGCAGATCCCAGCGTTCCTGTGCCGGCAAACCGACCTGGTGGTGGCGGCGGCACGGACCGGCCGCGCCATCAAGATCAAGAAGGGCCAGTTCCTCGCCCCCTGGGACATGCAGAATGTGGTCGACAAGGTCACCGGTAGCGGCAACCCCAATGTGCTCGTCACCGAGCGCGGCGCCTCCTTCGGCTACAATACGCTGGTCGTGGACATGCGCGCGCTCGCCATCATGGGCCAAATCGGCTGCCCGGTGATATTCGACGCCACCCACGCAGTGCAGAGCCCCGGCGGGCAGGGCACCGCCTCCGGCGGCGACCGCCGCTTCGTGCCGGTGCTGGCGCGTGCCGCGGTGGCGGTGGGCGTTGCTGGCCTGTTCATCGAGACGCACCAGGACCCCGATAACGCCCCCTGTGACGGTCCCAACATGGTCCCACTCAAGAACCTGGAGGCCCTGCTTGGCGAGCTGATGGCGATCGATGCGGCGGTGAAAAGGTACCAGAGCCGGGGCTGATACCATCATCATTATCCCCCTGCGCCGGAAATTCCGGCCTTCAGGCCGAGGCGCAACGCTCATGCCGGGCGATCGCCCTTGAGGATCTATCGCCCTTGCGGACCTCAACGGCATTCCGCTCCCACGAGCGCTGGCCCCCCTCAGCCTTGCACCGTTGCAGACCGGGCGTTTGGCCAGCTCCGCAGCCTCGTTGCCTCTAAGGCGAGGCTGGCAGGCGTCCCGTTACGGTTGGTCGATCCCCGCTATACCAGCAAAGGGCTATCCCGAGCGCGGGACCTCGACCATAAGAACGACGGCGCTAGCCCGACTTTCTCGGCTAGGTCCCGATGTCAGACCTGGAGGGCGTGATGCCTGGGGCACCTACTCCAGCGCGGCGCGGATCAGGCGCTTGGCGTCCTCGCCGTCCCATTCGGCTGGACCGAGCAGGCGACCGATCTCGCGGCCCTGGGCATCGACGAGGAGCGTAGCGGGCAGGCCCACCACGCGCAGATCGGAGGTGGCGCGGGCGCTCTGATCGACGTAAAGGCCGAGCTTCTCCACCTTGATGTCCTCGAGAAATTTCCTCGACGCTTCCAGGCCCTTGCGGTCGACGCTCAGCGCCAGCACCTGGAACTTGTCGGAGCCGATCTCGTTCTGCAGGCGGTCGAGCGAGGGCATCTCCTTGCGGCAAGGCAGGCACCACGTGGCCCACAGGTTGAGGAGCAGCACTTTGCCGTTCCAGTCAGCAAGCGTGTGCTCCTTCCCCTCGGCATCCTGGAACTTGAAGGCTGGCAGCGCCTCCGGCTCGTTGCGGAATACGAAGCCCGCCATTTGGCCCCGGCTCAGCGGGTTGGCCCCGGGCCCTTTGGGAAGCCCCTTGGCGGGTTCCTGAGCGGCAGCCGTCCCCGGCACCGCAATGCTGGCCGGGGATCGGGCGTTGTCAGGCCGGCCAAGGGTCACGTATACGGCTGCGAACCCTACCACGGCCGCAATCGCGGCGGTGACCAAGGAGACGACGGCCGTCCTCAATGTGCTCTGCCTTGGAGCCTGGCTTTCCATCCGCTCCGCTCACGCTGCTGCAACCATCAGGTAGACCCTCGTGACCGACAAATCCGCCAACAAGATGTGGGGTGGGCGCTTCACGTCATCGCCGGCCACGATCATGGAGGAGATAAACGCCTCGGTCGGCTTCGACAAGGCGCTCGCCCCCTACGACATCCGCGCCTCAAAGGCGCACGCGGCGATGCTTGGCCGGCAGGGCATCATTTCGAAAGAGGATGCGCGCAAGATCGCCACCGGGCTCGACCGGGTGATGGCGGAGATCGAAGGCGGCGAATTCGTGTTCTCGCGGGCGCTCGAAGACGTGCACATGAACGTCGAGAGCCGCCTCAAGGAGCTGATCGGCGAGCCAGCCGCCCGCTTGCACACGGCGCGTTCGCGCAACGACCAGGTGGCCACCGACTTCCGGCTCTATGTGCGCCACTGGATCGACGGCGCGGACGAGACGCTGGCGGCGCTGCAGCTGGCACTCGCCCGCAAGGCCGAAGCGCACAGCGGGCTCATCATGCCTGGCTTCACGCACCTGCAGCCTGCCCAGCCCGTCACCTTCGGCCACCACCTGATGGCCTACGTGGAGATGTTGGCGCGCGACCGGGGAAGGCTCGCCGGAGCGCGCGAGCGGCTCAACGAATGCCCGCTGGGGGCCGCCGCTCTGGCCGGCACCTCGTTTCCCATCGACCGGGACACCACAGCGGAGGCGCTCGGGTTCGACCGGCCGTGCGCCAACTCGCTTGATGCGGTCTCCGACCGTGACTTCGTGCTGGAGACCCTGGCGACCGCCGCCATCGCCGCCATGCACCTGTCGCGCCTGGCCGACGAGATCGTGTTGTGGATGACGCCGCAGTTCGCCTTCGTGCGCCTCTCCGACAAGTTCACCACCGGCTCCTCGATCATGCCGCAGAAGCGCAACCCCGACGCAGCAGAGCTCGCCCGCGCCAAGGTCGGGCGCATAGCGGCCGCGTTCCAGAGCCTGCTCATGGTGATGAAGGGGCTCCCGCTGGCCTACGCCAAGGACCTGCAGGAGGACAAGGAGCCCACCTTCGACGCCCTCGCCAGCCTCAGCCTGGCCGTCGCGGCCACCACCGGCATGGTGGATGACCTTGAACCCAACGCCGAGCCAATGCGAGTGGCGGCCAGCTCCGGCTTCTCCACCGCCACCGACCTCGCCGACTGGCTGGTGCGCACGCTGGGGCTGCCGTTCCGGGAGTCGCACCACGTCACCGGGCGGATCGTCGCCGCCGCGGAAGCGCAGGGCGTCGGCCTCGAAGGGCTGCCCCTGGAGGCGATGCAACGGATCGAGCCGCGCATCACCAAAGACGTGTTCTCGGTCCTTTCCGTCGAAAATTCCGTCAAGAGCAGGGCAAGTTATGGTGGAACGGCGCCACAGAATGTGCGGAAAATGGCAAAGGCTTGGATAAAGCGCTTGGAAAAGCAGCAGCGAGGGGGCTAGATGTCTGGCACCGTCCCTGGAAACGCCCTTATTCTAGGGAGGTGTTGGCGAATGTGACTCTGGTCCGCACAGAGTTCAGTGCACAGAGCAGAGTTCCAGAACAGAGTTCCAGAGCAGAGCGTTCAACAGCGAGTTCACAAGGGGATCGCGGGCAGCACATGCGCAACCGCCTGCCGCTTTGGGTTCTGACGGCCGCGGCCGTGCTGGCGCTGTTGGCCGGCGCAGGGTGCGGCGTGCGCGGCTCGCTCGACACGCCGCCCAAGGCCGCCAGCGACATGCCGCCGCCGTCGAGGCCGGGCGAGCCTCCAGCGCACAAACCGACTATACTCGACCCCCTGATCCGCTGAATGCGCGTTAGATGCACCATTTCGCCTACCGCGGCGGTGTCCTCCACGCGGAGGAAGTGAGCTTGGCGCGCCTGGCCGTCGAGGTGGGCACGCCGTTCTACTGCTACGCCGCGACCACCATCGAGCGGCACTACTGGGTGCTTTGCGAGGCCTTCACCGGCCTCGATGCGCTCCTCTGCTACGCGATCAAGGCCAACTCCAACCAAGCGGTCATCGCCACCCTGGCGCGGCTCGGCGCGGGCATGGACGTCGTGTCCGAGGGCGAGTTGCGCCGCGCGCTGGCGGCAGGCGTGCCGGCCAGCCGCATCATTTTCGCTGGTGTCGGCAAGACACGGGACGAGATGGCGTTCGCGCTGTGCAAGGGCATCCTTGGTTTCAACGTTGAATCTGAGCCCGAGCTGGAGGCCTTGAGCGAGGTGGCGGCGAGCCTCGGCTGCACCGCCCGCATCGCGCTGCGCATCAATCCCGACGTGGACGCCAGGACCCACGCCAAGATCTCCACCGGCAAGGCCGAGAACAAGTTCGGGGTGCCGTACCATGACGCCTTGCGGCTCTACGCCAAGGCCGCCGGGCTGCCAGGCATAGAGGTCGCCGGCGTGCACATGCACATCGGCAGCCAGATCACCCAGCTAAGCCCGTTCCGCGACGCCTTCACGCTGATGCGCGACCTGGTCGTTGAGCTGCGTCGCGCTGGCCATAAGATCGAGCACCTCGACATCGGCGGCGGCCTCGGCGTGCCTTATCGCGGCGCCGGCAGCGCCATCCTGCCCTCGCCCAAGGCCTATGCGGACGTGGTGCGCGAGATGCTAGCAGGGCTTGAGCTCAGGATCGTGCTCGAGCCGGGCCGCGTGATCGTCGCCAACGCGGGTATCCTGGTGACACGCGTGCTCTATGTAAAGCGTGGCCGGGATAAGACGTTCACCGTCGTCGATGCCGCCATGAACGACCTGATCCGGCCGACGCTTTACGAGGCCGAGCACGAGATCTGGCCGCTGCAAGAGACGGCGGGCGGCACCGCTCCGATTGTGCAGGACGTGGTGGGCCCGGTATGCGAGACCGGCGACTACCTCGCCCTCAACCGCGCGCTGGCCCCCCTCGCCGCTGGCGACCTCGTCGCCTTCATGACCGCCGGCGCCTACGGCGCCGTCATGTCCTCAACCTACAATTCGCGCCTGCTGGCACCCGAGGTGCTGGTGAAGGGCGGCGACTGGTCCGTCGTCCGCCCCCGTCCAACCTACGCCGATCTGATCGGCCTTGACAGCCTACCAGGGTGGCTGCGCACGTAGAGTGGGTCGGGCCAGGCGGCAGCCCAAGTGAGACCCAGCCCGCAGGGCGAGGGTTTCGTGTGCCGGAATCGGTTTCGAAGCTTTGCGCCGAGTCCGGATAAATGCGCCCCGTCAAGCCGGAACCGGCTTGCCATGGAGCCGATTCAGATGGAAACGGGGCAAGCACCCGCATGGCTCGATGCAGCCAGGCTCGATGCAGCCTGCTCGATGCAACCGGGCTCGATGCAGCCGGAACAGGGAGGTGGCCTATGCGCGCCGTCATCTTCAGAAAGTCGCTGCCCATCGACGATCTCGATGCCCTTGTCGATGTCGACCTGCCACGGCCTGATCCCACTGGGCGCGACTTGCTGGTCAAGGTCGAAGCGGTCTCGGTCAACCCGGTGGACACGAAAGTGCGGCGCGGGGGCGATCCGCCGGAAGGCATGCGCGTGCTCGGCTACGACGCGTCCGGGACGGTCGCGGCCGTCGGATCGGACGCGCGCCTGTTCAAGCCCGGCGATGCCGTGTTCTATGCTGGCGCACGCGAGCGGCCCGGCGCCAATTCGGAATACCACCTCGTGGACGAGCGCATCGTCGGCCGCAAGCCCACCTGCCTAAATCACGCCGAGGCCGCCGCCGTGCCACTGACGGCGATCACCGCATGGGAGCTGCTGTTCGACCGCATCGGCGTCCAGCGCGGCAACAACGCGGACCGCCGCTCGCTCCTCGTCGTTGGCGGCGGCGGTGGCGTCGGCTCCATGGCAATCCAGATCGCGCGCAGGCTTACCAGTCTCACCGTGATCGCGACAGCGTCGCGGCCTGAGACGCAGGCCTGGGTGCGTGAGCTCGGCGGACATCACGTCATCGACCACACGCGGCCGTTCGCCCAGGAGCTCAAGGCCATCGGCGTCCCGGCGCCGGACATCGTACTGGCGCTAACTGGCACCGCCCAGCACGCTGGCCAGATCGCCGAGGTGATCGCGCCGGAGGGCCATCTCGGCCTCATCGAGGGCGCCGCCGCGCTGAAGGCCTTCGACCCCGGCCCGCTGTTCATCAAGAGCATCAGCGTCCACCTCGAGCTGATGTTCACCCGCGCCCAGTTCGGCATACCGAGCATGATCGAGCAGCACCGCCTGCTCAGCGAGGTTGCCGACCTCATCGACCGTGGCACCCTCCGCACCACGCTCAAGGAGATCGTCGGCCCAATCGACGCGGCCCACCTGAGGAAGGCCCACGCCTTGGTGGAAAGCGGCAGCAGCATCGGCAAGGTCGTGCTCGCCGGCTGGCCGGCGGCTTGATCCAGCGGCGAACACCCGCGAGGATCACGCCTTAGCGCCGTGGCGACCGCCGCCGAGAGCTGGGACGGCCTGCGCGTCGAGCGGCCAGCGGGCGCGCGCCTCCACCTGCGGGCCATCGGCGA
>JAFMSC010000484.1 GCA_017353825.1 Hyphomicrobiaceae bacterium
CTGGGCTGCGAGAGCCGGCGAAACACGGCCGAAGAGGATGCCGATCTGATGGCTGAGGGAATCTCATTCTACGGCGCTCTCCCTGCCGGCATTACTTGGACAGGCTCCTAGGTTCGAATACTTCGAGCCGCCGGTGCCGGTGCCCTGCGGGCAGCCGCACTGGGCCATGAACCCGTCGATGACGCGGTGGAAGACGATGCCGTCGTAGAAGCCCTCGCGCGCCAGCATCTTGATGCGCTCCACGTGCTTTGGCGCAAGGTCGGGCCTGAGCGCGATGACGACCTTGCCCTTGGTGGTCTGCATGATCAAGGTGTTCTCGGCGTGGGGGGTGGCGGGCATTTTCAGGGTGCTCCTTGAGAGAGAAAGAGAGAGAGTCGGAAATCAGGGTGAGAAGCCGGATGTGGGGGAAGTCGGAAATCGTCGCTCGGCAGCAGTGGCCCCGTCTATCCTCTGACCGTCCGATTTTTTTGACTTTCTCAATTCCGACTTCCGAGTTCGCGCCTCACTTCTTCGCGTCGGCCAGCAGGTAGACCTTCAGCATGGTGTCGGGGTTCTGAGGTGGCTCACCGCGAGCGACCTTGTCCACGTGCTGCATGCCCTCGATCACCTCGCCCCACAGCGTGTACTGACCGGTGAGGCCGCGGCAGCCGTCGCCGAAGCAGATGAAGAACTGGCTGTTGGCGCTGTTGGGGTTCATGGTGCGCGCCGCGCCTACGCTGCCTCGCTTGTAGACCTCGGGCGTGAACTCGGCCGGCAGGTCGGGCAGGCTGGAGCCGCCGGTGCCGTCGCCCTTCGGGTCGCCGGTTTGGGCCATGAAGCCGTCGATGACGCGGTGGAACTTGAGACCATTGTAGAAGCCCTGCTTGGCCAGCGTTTTGACCCGCTCGACGTGCTTGGGTGCGAGGTCGGGCCGCAGCTTGACGAGCACTTCGCCGGTTTTCAGCTCGATGACGAGCGTGTTGTTCGGGTCGGCGGCTTGGGCCAGTGCCGGGGCGCGCCCGACAGAGGTGAGCGCGAAAAGGGCGAGGACGGCGAACAAGGCGGTTCGGATCACGAGCGGCTCCAATGGCTTAGGGGTTGCTTGGTCAGATCCGGCCGTCGTGTGGCCGGGGCGTATCGGCAAGAACGGCGAAGCGCCGCTTATGGCCTTTCCCCGGCACGGACGCAACCCAGGCGGAGGAGCTTTCAAGGGCCGGCTTTTCACGACCTGCCGGTCACCAGCCTGATCCTCGTCCCTGCGACCTGCCTCTTCTTCTTCTGTCCCCTTCTCTTCGCAGCCAGTCGCTTAACAACCTCGGGCGAGACGAACGGCGTGACATCGCCGCCCATCAGCGCGATTTGCCGCACCAGCGTTCCGGTGATGTGGCGTACAGCGGGGCTCGCGGGCAGAAACACGGTGTCGATGGCGGGCGCCATGGTGGCGTTCATGCCTGCCATCTGCATCTCATAGTTGAAGTCGGTGCCGTCGCGCAGGCCGCGAAAAATGAGCGTCGCTCCCGCGGCCCTCGCGGCATCCACGGTAAGGGTGTCGAAAGTGATGATCTCGATCCGGCAGCCGGCCGCCCCCGCGATCGGGTCCGTCTCGGTGCGCAACATCTCGAACTTCTCCTCGGCCGAAAAAAGCGGCGTCTTGCCCGGATGCACGCCGATGCCCACGACCAGCTTGTCCACCACGCGCGCGGCACGCGCGATGACGTCGAGATGCCCGTTGGTGACAGGATCGAACGAGCCTGAGGTGAAGCCGATGCGCATGGGTCAGACCCTGCGGGTCTGCCCCCATTGGGTCGACCCTCGATATTTCAGCCCCATTTGCGGCCTGTAGGCGGACCAAAGGGGCTGCCAGGGGAGAGCCGGGGGGGGCACTAACGTCCCCTAGCACGGCCGCCCCGCGGCTGCCAACGCCGGCGCCGCAGGCGGGCACCGGTCAAGCTTGAGCAGTGCTGCCCGGCCCGTGTGCGGAAGACGGCAACGCAGGTTGCAACTCACCGCGTCAGACCCGGCGGGGGCTACCTCCTAGTTGAGCCGCGTTTTGAGGGAGCGGATGCTCTCGTCGATGAGGGCGGCACCGCTGGCGCCGGCGGCCTTCTCGCGCAGGATCTTCTCCGCCGCGGCAATCGCCATATCGACGGCAGCCGCGCGCACATCCTCCACCGCCTGGGCCTCGGCGCGGGCGATCTTCTCCTCGGCCTGTTTGCGCCGGCGCTCCACCGAATCGGCCAGTGACTTGCGCGTGTCAGCGGCGAACGCCTCGGCCTCGCGCCGGGCCTGCTCCACGATTGCCTCCGCCTCCTGGCCGGCGTTGCGGTGCTTCCTTTGGTAGTCGGCGAGCAGGTTCTGCGCCTCCTCGCGCAGCCGGCGCGCTTCGTCAAGCTCCTTGCGGATGGCCGCGGCACGGTCGTCCAGCGCCTTGGCGATCAACGCTGGCACCTTGTAGTAGAGCAGGATGAGGGCGAATGCCACGAACGCCACCCCCACCCAGAACTCAGCCATCTGCAACATCGGCAACCTCTACTCCGCGGCCCGCTGCATCAGCGCCCGCCGTACCTCGTCCGGACTCGCCTCTTTGCCAATTAGCTTGGCGACGATGGCACCCGCGGTGTCGCCGGCGATGCGGGCGATGCCAGCCATCGCCCGCGCCTTCTCCTGCCCGATCAGAGCCTCGGCGTCGGCGATCTGTTGGGCGATCTGGGTGTCGAGCCTGGACCGCTCCGCGTCCACCTCGGCGGTCAGCTTGGCGTTCATGTCCTTGGCGACGGCGTTGGCCCGAGCGCGCGCCTCGCTCAGCGCGCGCTCGTAGCTGGTGAGCGCCAGCTCGGTCTCGGTCTTAAGGCTTTCCGCCTTGGCAATGTCGCGTTCGATGCGGTCGCGCCGCTCCTCGATCACCTCGCCCACCCGCGGCAGTGCCGTCCGCTTAAGTAGCACGTAGAGCAGCACGAACGTGAGCGCGAGCCAGAATAGCTGCGGCGCGAAGGTGCCTGGGTCGAGCGGCGGAAAGCCAGTCTTGTGCCCCGGCTCGGCTTGGCCGATGGACGTGGTGTGGGCGTGGGTGTCAGCCATGGGGAAAGCCCGGAGCCGGTCGTGACCCTAGATCGCGAACAGCAGC
>JAFMSC010000485.1 GCA_017353825.1 Hyphomicrobiaceae bacterium
CCGAGGCGCGCTTCAAGAACGAGGCCGGCGGCTTCATCTACAGCCGCTATGCCAACCCCACGGTCGCCATGTTCGAGGAGCGCATGCGGCTGCTGGAAGGTGCCGGGGCCGCGCGAGCAACGGCCACCGGCATGGCGGCGGTCACGGCCTCGCTGTTGTGTTTTCTCAGGGCCGGCGATCACATCCTGGCAGGGCGCTCGCTGTTCGGCTCGTGCCGCTACGTGGTGGATGACTTGTGTCCGCGGCTCGGCATCGCCTCCACCACCGTCGACGGGCGGGACATCGGCGCCTGGGAGAAGGCCGTGCGCCCCAACACCCGGGCGTTCTTCTTCGAGACTCCCTCCAACCCCACGCTCGATCTCATCGACATCGCGGCAGTTTCCGAGATCGCCCACGCGGCGGGCGCATTGGTGGTCGTGGACAACGTGTTCGCCACACCGCTGCTGCAGAAGCCGCTCAAGCACGGCGCGGATGTGGTGGTCTATTCCGCCACCAAGCACATCGACGGCCAGGGGCGGTGCCTGGGCGGAGTGGTGCTCGGCTCCGAGGCCTACGTAAAGGACCACCTGCACAATTTCCTCAAGCACACCGGTCCTTCGCTGAGCCCCTTCAACGCCTGGGTCATGCTGAAGGGGCTCGAGACCCTGCCCTTGCGCGTGCGCGCCCAGTGTGACACCGCCACCAGGCTCGCCGACCACCTCGCCGGGAAGCCGGGCGTGGCGCGCGTGCTGTTCTGCGGCCGGTCCGACCATCCTCAGTCGGCGCTGGCCGGGCGTCAGATGACGGGGCCGGGTCAAGTCGTCACGTTCGAGCTGGAGGGAGGCAAGCCTGCCGCGTTCCGCTTCCTCAACGCGCTGAAGCTCATCAGGATTTCCAACAACCTCGGCGACGCCAAGAGCCTCGTCACGCACCCGGCCACCACGACGCATCAGCGGCTCGGGCCACACGTGCGGGCGGAGCTCGGCATCACCGACGGCCTGTTGCGCATCTCGGCGGGACTGGAGGCCTGGAGCGACCTCGCGGCCGATGTTGACGCGGCATTGGCCGCTTCTAATATCGGTTGATGCAGCCTTGGACCTCCCCCAGCGCCCCTTTCTGCCCAACCCGCGTCGCATGTACGAAGCCGTCACCAAGGGCATCCGAGTTCGCGTCACGCCCCAGTATCTGGAGGAGGAATCCTCGCCCCCCGACGGCCGTTACGTGTGGGCCTACACTGTGCACATCCTCAACGAGGGCAGCGAGACCGTGCAGCTGCGCACCCGGCACTGGCGCATCACCGATGCCACCGGACACACCGAGGAGGTGCGAGGCCCGGGCGTCGTGGGGCACACCCCGGTGATGGCACCGGGCGCCTCGTTCCGCTACACATCAAGTTGCCCGCTGACAACGCCGTCCGGCATCATGATGGGCTCCTACCAGATGACCACAGGCACCGGCCAGAGCATCGACGTGGCCGTGCCGGCATTCTCGCTCGACAGCCCGCACTCAAAGCCGTCGCTCAACTGAACGCCGGACTGAAAGACTGAAAGGACGAGATGGCAGCCCCTGTCGCCGCAGCCAAGGACCTGCTGGCGCGCCTCGTCGGCTTCGACACGACGAGTCACAAATCCAACCTCCCGATCATCGGCTTTATCGCGGACTACCTGCGCCAGCACGGCGTTCAATCGACGCTGGTGCCCACGCCGGACGGCCAGAAGGCCAGTCTGTTCGCCACCATCGGCCCCACGGGTGTCGGCGGCGTTGCCCTTTCCGGCCATACCGACGTGGTCCCCGTGGACGGGCAGACGTGGAGCAGCGACCCGTTCACGCTCGTCGAGCGCGACGGTAAGCTCCACGGCCGCGGCGCCTGCGACATGAAGGGCTATCTTGCGTGCGTGCTCGCCATGGTGCCCGAGTTCAAGGCTCGCAAGCTCGCGACACCGATCCACGTCGCGTTCTCCTACGACGAGGAGGTGGGCTGCACGGGCGTGCGGCCGATGATCGCCGAGTTGGGGGCCTCCCTGCCGCGGCCCAGCATGGTGCTGGTGGGCGAGCCGACGTCCATGATGGTGGTGGATGCCCATAAGGGCCCCATGCGCTGGGTGGTGCGTCTCACAGGCCGGGCGGCGCACTCGTCCATGCCGCACCTGGGGGTCAACGCCATCACCTATGCGGGGCAGCTGCTGGGCGAACTGGCCCGCATCGAGGCCGAGCTGAAGGGGACCGGCCTCAATAGCCGCTTCGATCCGCCCTACACCACGCTTCAGGTGACGCAGATGGCGGGCGGGAACGCATCCAACATAGTGCCGACGGCATGCTGGTTCGGCTGGGAGATCCGCCGCCTGCCCGGCTTCGACGCCCAGGCGCTCGACGCCCGCTTCCGCGGCTTCGCCGAGGAGCGCTGCGCGGCGCCGATGCGGCAGGTGGATGCGGACGCCGGCGTCAGCATCGAGCTCACCAACGAGGTCCCGCCGTTCCAGGCTGATCCTCGGTCGCGGGCGGTGCCGCTCACGCTCAAACTGGCGCAGCAGAACGACACCTTCGCCGTGTGCTACGCCACCGAGGCCAGCCTGTTCCAGGAGGGCGGCGCCCCGGCCGTGGTGTGCGGTCCCGGCAACATCGCCCAGGCCCACACGCCCGACGAGTACATCGAGATCGGCGAGCTGGAGAAGTGCCTCGCCTTCCTCAGCCGCCTCGCCGATTGGACGGAGGGCTGAAGGTGTCGGACCCTTGGGGTCTAAGACGACCACGCCGTCCGGACGGCCGCGGCGATGGTGCAACGCTATGGCGACCTCCCCAGCCGTTTGCTCATCAGGAATGTCGAGCCATCCCGATGCGGCTCGAAGGCGAGGAGGTGGTAGCCAAGCTTCTCGAAAAACGCGCACGCGGTGATCGAGGATGACACGCGCAGGAGTCGTATGCCGCGGGCGGCAGCGTGCGCCTCCAGGTGGTCCACGAGACATCGACCGATGCCTTGTCCTTGCCAAGAGGGCTCCACGAACAACGCGTGAAGCTTGTCGCCGCCCAGGCTCACCGTGCCGACCAGCGTCTTCCGCTTCAGCCCAACGAACACGTCGCATTGCGCCATGTTCTCTAGGAAGCGCTCCGGCGTGAAGTTGGC
>JAFMSC010000486.1 GCA_017353825.1 Hyphomicrobiaceae bacterium
GGCGCGCCGCGCCAGCGCGGCGAGGCGGTCGATCTTGGCCGCGCCGGCGACCTCGTTCGAGACGAGCACGTTGCCGATGCCACCCTCCACCATTGCCTCGGCCTCCGACACCTTCTGGCAGCACACGCCGACGGCACCGAGGACCAGCTGTCTGGCCGCGATGATGGGCGACTTGTGGGTCTTGGCGTGCGCGCGCAGCCGCAGGCCTGACTTGCCCGCGAAGTCTGCCATACGCTGCAGGTTGCGTTCGAAGGCGTCGAGGTCGATGACCAGCGCCGGTGTGTCCACCTGCGCAACCGCCATGCCGGGTTGAGCGGGCTGCCTTGAGGGCATTTATGCTCCCTCTTTTGGCTCGAACTTGAGGGCGATGCCGTTGATGCAGTAGCGCAGGCCAGTGGGTGGGGGGCCGTCGGGGAACACATGGCCTAGGTGGCTGCCGCAGCGGCTGCAGTGTACCTCGGTGCGCACCATGCCGTAGCTGCGGTCTTGCTCGGTCTCCACCGCGCCGGGTTCCGGCTCGCTAAAGCTTGGCCAGCCGGTGCCGCTCTCGAACTTGGTCTTGGCGACGAACAGCGGCTGGCCGCAGCCGGCACACAGGAACGTGCCCCGGCGCTTCTCGGCGAGCAGCGCGCAGCTGCCGGGCGCTTCGGTACCATGCCGGCGCATGATCGCGTACTGCTCGGGCGTGAGCAGTTGACGCCACTCCGCATCGGTGCGGGTGACGGCGTATTGCTTTGTGGCCATTGTGAGGCTCCTTTGTTTTGCGGGGAGCCGGCGGGTCAGGTGGCGACCGTCGGCGGCTCGGAGGAGGCCTTGAACCGGAGCAACAGGGCGCGCAGCTCGGGTTCGCGCACGGCCTCGGCAGCATCGGCGAGCGTGAACCAGGCCCGCTGGCGGCGCTGGCATTCGGGCCAGGTCTCGAGCTCTTCGTGCACCTCGAGGAGATAGACCGCGACGCGCACCGGCACCGCGCCGGTGTGCTGGCGCTTCTCGTAAGTGTAGAAGCCAATGCTGCCTTCTCGGGCCTCGCCAAGGACGCCCGCCTCCTCCCGGGCTTCCGCCGCCGCCGCCGCCCAATCCTGCTGGCCCGGCCAGGGCCAGCCCTTGGGAATGATCCAACGCTGCGTCTGCAGCGTGGTGATCAGCAGAACGTTAATGGTGCCGTCTGGCGCTTTCCGTATGGGAAGCGCCCCAACCTGCCGGGAAAATTCCGTCATTCCCACCATAAGAGCTATATCTGACCGCGTCGCAGGCTTGTGACAAGAACTTTGGGGATTAATTGGGCTTCTACACCGGCCTGTGGAACAATTGCCTAACCTGCTGGCTGCGCCGGAAATCTCTTCGCGGTGCAACGGCAGAGGCCGGAATGCTGACAATTCGTTCATCAAGCGCCCGGCTCAGGCGTTGCGCGCCGCGACCTCGCGCACCGCTTCCGCCTGCCAGCGGCGCAATTCCGCCTCATAGTCGGGCCCGTCCCATGCGCGGTGCTCGCCCCTGGCATAGGCCAGCGCGTTGCGCAGGTAGAGCATGGCATTCACGCGGTTGGCAACGAAGCTGTCGCGGGTGCGCACAACCTTGGCCGGCGTCCCCATGACGATGGAGTTAGGTGGGACCGCCGTGTTGTCGGCCACGTAGCTGTGGCCGGCGACGATGGAGTTCTCGCCGATGACCGCTCCCTCCATGACGGTGGCGCCGATGCCGATCAGACAGTTGTCGCCGATGGTGCAGCCGTGCAGGACCGCACGGTGGGTGATAGAGCAGTAGTCGCCAACGATGGTAGGGGCGTTGTAGCCCACATGCACCATGACGTGGTCCTGCAGGTTGGTGCAGCGGCCGATGCGAACGAGGAAGCCCTCGGCGCGGATGACGGCATAGGGCCACAGGCTGGCCTCGGGCCCGATCTCCACCGCGCCGTACACCCGCGCGGTGGGGTCGATGTAGGCGGCGTGCGGGAATTTCGCCCTTAGCTCAGGGTGCATGGCTGCGATGCTCCGCTTGACACTGCGCGCATCTTGGGGCGAAGGCTGGGCGCCTCGCAAGCGCTCCTGAGGCGCCCTAGAGCCCCGCCAATGGTCGGGTGAGCCTTCACAAGAGCCTCGACATGGCCGACACCGATACCGCCCGCAGCCGTCTCGTCGAGATCGTCAAGCGACGCTCCTTCTCGACGGGCTCCGACATCAAGCTGGTCTCTGGACGCTCCTCCACCTTCTACTTCGACTTGAAACCCACCATGCTCGACCCAGAGGGCGCGCACCTGATCGCAACGCTTATTCTCGATACGCTGGAAGGCGCCGAGGTCGATCTGGTGGGCGGCCTGGAGATGGGCGCCGTGCCCCTCACCGTCGCGGTGGCCGCGGTCAGCCAGGCGAAGGGCAGGCCGCTTCCCGCCGTGTTCGTGCGCAAGCAGGCCAAGGAGCACGGCGCCAGGAAGCTGGTGGAGGGCTTAGCGCCGGGCGAGGCGCTCCGGGGCAAGCGCGTCGTGGTACTGGAGGACGTAACAACCACGGGCGGGTCCGCCACCAAGGCCATCGAGGCGCTCCGGGCCGAGGGCGCAGTCATCGACCGGGTGATCAGCGTGGTGGACCGCCTGGAGGGTGCCGCCGACAACTTCAAGGCGGCCGGCATCCCGTTCACGTCCATCCTCACCACCGCCGACTTCCACTGACGCGCGCGACGCCATGGCACTTTGGCGCTTGCAGCCTTGATTTGGCCCGTCCCAGTCTCAGGCAGCCAGCCGATGGTCGGAAACCAGCTCGGCCTTGAGCCCGCGACTGATCGCCGTTTGCGATGGGGCGCCTCCCTTTGAGCCAGCGCAGCTCGCGATCTCGATTCTTGCGCTCCACGTGATGCCATCCGGGTGGGGCCGGTCATCGGGCCCTCGGCAGCGACGCCGACCACGACCTTGCGGATCCGCAAGCCGCGTACGGGGCGGTACGACGCCCTCCCCTGCCTACTCGGGATCAGGATCGGCCTGCGTCTCAATTTTGAAGGGGGTCTGCAACCTTGCTCGCCATTGAGCAAGCGTGCCAATGCGATGTGGCTTCTTGCCGGGCCAGGGACCTTCGATGGGTGCATGAAAAAAAGCGGGCACGATGCCC
>JAFMSC010000487.1 GCA_017353825.1 Hyphomicrobiaceae bacterium
GCGGGCCTGTTTGGCCGCTATGATCGCATCGCCAACGGACTGATCGCCGAGGCCGACCTGATCCTGGTGGCCGGCTGCAAGCTCGGCGAGATCGCCACCAAGCGCTATACGTTGCCGACCAAGTCCAAGCCCATCGTCCACATCGACATCGACCCCGCCGAGATCGGCCGCACCCTGGCACCGGAGATCGGTCTGTGGGGCGACGTCCGCGAAACCATCCGCGACGTCGGCACGGTTCTTGTCGCCGATGCCGCCCGCATCAAGGAGAGGCAAGCCGGCTACGCCGCCGAAGTGGGCCGACGCATGGCGGCTTGGCGTGCAGGGGTCGGCGAGCGGCTCACGTCGGACGAGACGCCCGTGTCGATGGCCCGCCTCCTCAACGAGTTGAACGCGCTGATGCCGGCCGATGGCATCCTGGTGGCCGACGGCGGCTTCGCGGCGCACTGGGGTGGCCTGCTCTACGACACCAAGCGTGCTGGCCGCGGCTTTGTGCCCGACCGCGGCTTCGCCTCGATCGGCTACGGCCTGCCGGGTGCCATGGGCGCGGCGCTGGCGGCGCCGGGGAGGGCCGTGGTGAGCCTCACGGGCGACGGAGGCTTTAACATGATGCTGGGCGAGCTGGAGACGGCGCGTCGCCTCGCCCTTGATCTCACAGTGATCGTTGTCAACAACGCCGCCTCCGGCTACGTGAAGGCACTGCAGCACCTCATGTACGGGGCCGGCAACTATCACGCCTCCGATCTGGCTGAGACCGACTACGCCAAGGTGGCGCAGGCTCTGGGCTGTCACGGCGGGCGCGTCGAGGAGCCCGCCGAGCTGGCCGCCGCCCTGAAGTCCGCCCTCTCCACCAAGGGACCCAGCGTGGTCGATGTGGTCGTCACCCGCGACCCCGCCAAGATGCTCCCCGCCGTCGACAACCGCACCGTCGAGGTCAAGAAGGGCGACCGCATGGCCTGAACGCCCAAAGCTCGGTGCGATGCGCTTCGCCCCTGCCTCCATGGTCGATGACCGTACCCAAGGGAATCTGGCGCCGTTGCGGTGGACCTGAGCTCACTTCATCGTCGGGATCACGAACTCCGCGCCCTCCTTGACACCCGATGGCCAGCGCGAGGTGACCGTCTTGGTCTTGGTGTAGAAGCGCACCGAATCCGGCCCGTGCTGGTTGAGGTCGCCGAAGGCCGAGCGCTTCCAGCCGCCGAAGGTGTAGTAGGCGAGCGGCACCGGGATCGGCACGTTGATGCCAACCATGCCGACGTTCACCCTGGCGGCGAAGTCGCGCGCCGCATCGCCATCGCGGGTGAAGATGGCGACGCCGTTGCCGTACGCGTGGTCGCTGGCGAGCTTGAGGCCCTCCTCGTAGTTGTTGGCGCGCACCACGGAAAGCACGGGGCCGAAGATCTCCTCCTTGTAGATGCGCATGTGGGGCTTCACCTCGTCGAACAGGCAGCCGCCCATGTAGAAGCCACCCTCGTAGCCCTGCATCTTGAAGTTGCGGCCATCGACCTGCAGCTTTGCTCCCTCCTCGATGCCGAGCGCCACGTAGTCCTTCACCTTCTTGAGGTGTGCCGCCGTCACCAGCGGGCCGAAGTCGGCATCCGCCGAGGTGGACGGGCCAATCTTCAGGCTCTCCACACGTGGGATGAGCGTCTCGACCAGAATATCCGCCGTCTTCGGCCCGACCGGCACTGCCACCGACACGGCCATGCAACGCTCGCCGGCGGAGCCGTAGCCGGCGCCGACAAGGGCATCGACAGCCTGGTCCATGTCGGCGTCGGGCATGACGATCATGTGGTTCTTGGCGCCGCCGAAGCACTGCACGCGCTTGCCCGCAGCGCAACCGCGCTCGTAGATGTAGGCCGCGATGGGCGTGGAGCCGACGAAGCCGATGGCCTGGATATCCGGGTGCTCAAGAATCGCGTCCACGGCCTCCTTGTCGCCGTTGACCACGTTGAGGACGCCCGCCGGCAGCCCCGCCTCCAGGAACAGCTCGGCCAGCATCAGCGGCACGCCGGGGTCGCGCTCGGAGGGCTTCAAGATGAAGGCATTGCCGCAGGCGATGGCCGGGGCGCACTTCCACAAGGGGATCATGGCCGGGAAGTTGAAGGGCGTGATGCCCGCCACCACGCCCAGCGGCTGGCGCACGGAGTAGAGGTCGATGCCGGGGCCGGCACCTTCGGTAAACTCGCCCTTCATCAGGTGCGGGATGCCGATGGCGAACTCCACCACCTCCAGCCCGCGCTGGATGTCGCCTCTGGCATCGGGAAGCGTCTTGCCGTGCTCGCGCGCCAGGCAGTCAGCGAGCTTGTCATAGTCCCGCTGGGCAAGCTCTAGGAATTTCATGAGCACACGCGCGCGCCGCTGCGGATTGGTGGCGGCCCAGGCCGGCTGTACTGCCTTGGCGTTCTCGACGGCGGCGGCTACCTCCGCCTTCGAGGCCAGCGGCACCCTGGCCCGCAGTGAGCCATCCATCGGCTGGAACACGTCGCCGAAGCGGCCCGAGGTGCCCCTTACGGGCTTGCCGCCGATGAAATGCGTCAGCTCTGCCGGCGTGGCGTTCGACATGGACATCCCCAGATGGCATGGGTGAGTGGGCGTTGCTGCATCCTAGAGCAGCTCGTACGCCTTGACCAATGTCGGGCCCAGCCAACCCATGCCGCCGAACCCCGGCCAGCACCGTCATCCGGGCGTCGGGCGGGCGCCAGCAAAGGGGTCGCCGCGAGCACGCTCCTACGCGATAATCCTGCGCAATCGCACATCATGCTCCGCTCCTGCGGCGCACCAAAGTTGCAGCCGGGTCACAGAGTCATGCCTCAACTGCAGGATGACAGATCGTCCCAATGACACGGGAATGGAAGGAACCTGTCTGAAGGTCGAGCTTGAGCCTTGGGAGCGCATCGCGCGCCATGGTCCACCCCCACGTTTGGCGCGATGAGGAACGGCGCAGCAACGGACGAACGCGCGAGAAGGGCGCGGCGGGGGCCCCCCCGGCGTCGCGGTCGCTTGCTTCTCTATATGACAACGGACCGCTCTTTGAGCGGCCCGTTGCGCTTGAGGATTGCTTGCGAGACGGCCCGCGCCCCGACTTTCC
>JAFMSC010000488.1 GCA_017353825.1 Hyphomicrobiaceae bacterium
AAAGCGCCGTGCATTGGGCCGCACCCACCCGGAAGCGGAAGAAGCCGGGCGCTGGCACCGGCGCCCGACGGCGCGGCACCGGTGCGCTGAAGGCTATCGGTCCGGCGAGCCCAAACCCGGCCGCGGCCGCACCCGCGGACAGAACGACGGCTCGACGCGTGGCAGAGCGCATCGCAGTTTCTCCTTCGACCAGGGCCGCAAGAGCAAACAGGCTATCAGGCGCGCCCGTCGAGCGACCAGCGGCCGGCGCCAGCCACCGCCAGCACCAAGAGGCCGCCGGCGATCGCAAGATCCTTCTCGAAGTGCAGGAGCTGGTTGCCGTTCGACAGTTGATTGTGAAAGATAACTGCCGTCGCGACGCAGAAGGCACTCAACGCAGCCGCCGCGATCCGCCCCTGCCAGCCGATAGCAAGCATGAGGCCGCCACCCAGCTCCAGCGCGATCGCCGCCGGCAGCAGCAGGCTCGGCACGCCGAAATGGTCCATGTAGGCTGCGGCCTGCTGGTAGCCACGGACCTTGCTCCAGCCTTCGAGAATGAAGAGCGACGCCAGCAGCAGGCGGCCGATGAGGAGACCGGCCGCCCCGAGCGGTCCCGAGGGCTCGAGCTTCATGCGAGGGCTGCCTCAATTCGTCCTGGGTTGCGACTGGGGTTCGCCTTGAGGCTGCGCCGCGGCGATGGCTTTTTCAAGGTCCTCGCGCTCCTCGCAACCCTGGGGGCAGAGCCGGACCAGGATGGCCAGTTGCTCCTGTGCCTTCGGCAGCTGCCCGGTCTCCACGTAGAGCTCGCCCAGGTACTCGTGCGCGCCCTTGTGGTTGGCGTCGAAATCGAGCGCCTTCTTGTAGAACGTAAGCGCCTTGGCGTGATCTCCGCTCTTGCGCAGCGAGAAGCCCAGCAGGTTGTAGACGTCCGCATGCTGGACGCCCTTGTCGATCATACCGTTGAGCTCGGTGATCGCGGCCTTGAAGTCCTTGGCTTTAATGCTGGCCCTGACGTGTGTCAGGTCGGGTGCGTTCGTCGTGGACTCGGTGTCGACCGCGTAGGCGGCGGACGCCATCGTGATGCCGATTGCGACGGCAAGCACGGACTTGATGGCCATGGGTGGGCTCCAGTTCCTGTCAGCTGATCTCAGCGCAGACGGCGGAGCCGTGCACCGGCTCCGCCAAAGGCGGTCGCTCAGACTTTGCTCAGCGTGAGCGCATAGGCCGAGCCGTCGCGGGACAGTTTGCCGCCGCCGGGCCACGGGAAGTGGTAGCCCGTGACCAGGATCTTGTCGGTCACCAAGCGCTCGGCCAGCATCCGCCGCGAGCGCTCGGCGGTGGGGCCGTCCTGGTCGAACGCGCCCTGCCACTCCGGCGTCTTCATGGAGAAGGCGGGCTGATAGAAAGTGTCGGCCGAGTAGATCATCTGCTCGTTACCGGACGAGACGTGGAAGGAGATATGGCCGGGCGTATGCCCCGGCGTGGCGATGGTGCGGATGCCCGGCGCCACCTCCACCTCTCCCTCCACCTGCCGCACGTTCTTCCAATTCGGGAAGGTGGCCTGGATGCGCTGCGCCAGGCCGCGTCGCGCCGGCGGCAGCTTCTCCAGGACGGCCGGGTCGGTCCAGAACTTGAACTCAGGCACCGACAACACGATCTCGGCGTTGGGATAGACCTGGGCGTTGGTCTCCTTCTCCATCAGCCCGAAGATGTGGTCCGGGTGCATGTGGGAGATCATGATCTTGGTGACCTTGGCGGGATCGATGCCGGCCGCCTTCAGGTTCTGCAGGAACTTGCCGGCGGTGGGCTGCACCTGGCCGCCGGTGCCGGGGTCGAACAGGATGACCTCGCCGTTGGCCCTGGTGAGCGCCATCGGCGTGAACGGGATGGGGACGAACTCGTCGGTTTCTCCCGCCGCCCGCAGCGCGCTCTTCACCTCGTCGACGCTGGCGTTCTTGAAGAAGGTCGGGTCGTGCGCCTTCTCCCAGATGCCGTCGTAGACCTCGGTGATCTGGAACTCGCCAACCTTATATTTGTAGAAGGGCAGGGCCGGCCCCGGCGTCTTCTGCGCGCTTGCCGGACCGATCAACGTGACGCGCGAGGCGACCCCGAGCGCGGCGGCCAAGCCGGCGGAGACGAGCATGTCGCGACGTGAAGGGCTGTGCATGGTGATCTTCCTGTGGGCCTGATGCAGCGGTTTACTTTCGGGGTGTGCGCGAGCCGCGCACGCGGTGAGGACTCCCGCAGCGGCCCGGTTATTCCCCGCCGGCGGGCAGTTCGGGGGGGCCGTGTTCACGAATTCGTGGGAATAAACCGCCGGGGCCGCAGATATAGATGATGAATGATCGCGGGATGGCCCGATCGGCAGGCCCGATCGGACAACGGACCCATGACGGAGCGGGCGCAGTTCGAACGCTTGGCCCTGGCGCACATGCCTGCCGCCTACAATCTCGCGTTCTGGTTGTTGCGCAGCCGGCCCGACGCGGAGGACGCGGTGCAGGATGCCTATCTCCGCGCCTTTCGAAGCTTCGCTAGTTTTCGTGGCGGCAACATCCGGCCGTGGCTGCTGCAGATCGTACGCAACGTGGCCTATCGCAAATTGAGCGACCGGAGCCGCGCGACCAACGTCATCCCCTTCGACGCCGCCGTCTCCGACCGGGTCGGCGGCCAGGCGGTCCTGCAGGTGGCGGCGGACACGCCTTCGGCGGAGGATGCCCTTGTTGGCGCGGGCGAGCAAGCGATGGTGCGGGCGGCGGTCGCCGAGCTGGCCCCGATCTTTCGCGAGGCTGTCGTGCTGCGCGAGATCGAGGCGCTGTCCTACCGCGAGATCGCCGAGCTCACGGGCGTGCCCATCGGTACCGTAATGTCGCGGCTGGCGCGCGCCCGCGCCGAGCTGCGCCGAACGCTCTCCCGTATGATGAAAGACGAAAGCGATGCAGTGTGACCGGGTGACCGAGATTCTCGGCGCCTATCTCGATCAGGAACTCGATGCCACCGCGCGCCGCGAGGTGGCGACCCACCTTGGCGGCTGCGCGGCCTGCTCGGCGTTCGCCGAGGACCTGCAGCGCCTGAGCCGAAAGGTGGCCGCGCTCGGCCGCGAGCCGGCGCC
>JAFMSC010000138.1 GCA_017353825.1 Hyphomicrobiaceae bacterium
TGGAAACGGAGCTATGACGCGTGGATTGAGGCACCGGCACGCCGGAAACGGCTACTCCCCATCGTCAGCGGCCACCGCGCCAGTCGTCGACTCTACCGAATTTCTGCGCCTCCTGTCCCTGGTAGGTGCGCCCCGGGAACAGCTCGCCATAGGTCTTGGCCTCCGCGTAGGCTGCTGAAAGGACGAGCACGGCAAGAGCCGCAAATGCCTTCCTGCCAATAACGTTCATAATATTTTCCCCCCAATGCGGCCGCGCCCGGCCGCCTTCCCACACGGGACGCGACGGCAAACCCGCCGTGGGCGGCTCATTGCCGGCCAATGGCGGCAATTTCGTGTTCGGTTCGCCGCCACGACACCAACCGGTTGTGGGAATACTATGAGCCCCCAATGGGCGAGGCCGCAATCCCGCTCTCGTCTTGAGGCGGCAGGAGTTACCGGTGCGCGCTCGACGAGGGCTGCTTCCTGCTCAAGTCGCCCAAGAACCTCGGTTCCGTCGAGGCCTGCGATAGGCTGAGGGACTGGCGAGGGGGACAACGTCGATCTCGGCGCACTCTGAGCCGACTGACCCAACAGGACGGCAGCTGCCCGCTCACTTCGTCAGCGGGCCCGTGTATTGCTCGATGGGCGGGGTGCCGTGCGTGTGGAAGGTTTCGATGGTCTTGAGGCCCCAGGCCTGGCCCTTCTTGCGCTCGGCCTCGGTCCACACGACGGGCTGCCAGTCGGGCGCCAACACCAGGCGCGCGCCGGCATTGGCCACCTCCACGCGGTTGCCGCCGGGCTCATAGACGTAGAGAAAGAACGTCTGTTGAATGGCGTGCTTGTGCGGGCCGGTCTCGATGTGCACGCCGGCCTCGAGGAAAATGTCGGCGGCGCGCAGCATCTCCTCGCGGCTGTCGATGGCGTAGGTGACGTGGTGGAAGCGGCCCTTGGCGCCGTAGTGGTCCAGTGTGAAGGCGCAGTCGTAGCTCTTGTTGTTGGTGGTGACCCAGGCGCCCGCCTCTTTTCCCGAGTCGAGCACGATCATCTCGGTGGTCCTAAGGCCCAGCACGTTCTCCATGAAGTGCCTGAGCTCACCCACGTCGGAGCAGAGCAGGTTCATGTGGTCGAGCCGGCGCACGTTGACGCCGCGCGCGGGGAAGCGCTGCGCCTGGTTCTTGAGCGCGGGTTTCAGCTCCGGCGGCGCCTGGTACCACTCGGTCTCGTAGTAGATCTCCATCGGGTGGCCGTCGCAGGTGGTGAAGGCGTAGGCCGGCCCGTGGCCAAGATCGCCCTTGGTCCAGCCCTTGCCGTAGCCGGCGTTCTCGATCACGGCCACGCGGTGCTCCAGACCCTCAGGGCTGGTAGCGCGGTAGGCGAAGTGGCCCATGCCGGCCACCTTGGACTCGGTGAGCTTGAGCGTGTGGTGCTCGTAGTCATCCCAGGCGCGCAGATAGACCGATTGCCCCTGCCGCCCACTCACCGTGAGGCTCATGATCTCGGTGAAGAAGCGCAGGCTCTCTTCCGGCTTGGGGGTAAAGAGTTCGACATGGGCGAGGTGCGCCAGATCGAAGGAGCGAAGCGTGGATTGCACGGCCCAGATAACCTCTGTCGCGATGACGGCGGTTAACCCTAGCACGAGAGGCGGGCCGCGGGACAGTCGTTGAGCGCTGGCCTCAGTTGCGCAGGCGAGAGCGGTAGTCGGAAATCAGAAATCGGAGATCAGAAATCAGAAAGGTACTGGCTTTCGTGTCCGCTTCTGATTTCTGATTTCTGGTTTCTGACTTCCGGTTTCTGACTGACTTCCGATTCCGACTTCCCACGTCCCACGTCACCACATCTTGTTGGCGATCTTCAAGGCGTCCACCTCGAACAGTTCCAATGCCGCCTTCTGGGCGAGCATCACGTCGCCCGTCACGAGGTTGCCCTCGGGGAAGAAGCACCAGCCGCATACGCGCCGGCCGTTCTTGTCGAGCTGGTCGATGTTCATCGACCGGCCGTGACGGATGCGGTAGCGCTTGCCGGTCTTGCCGCCGATGACCTCAAAGTAGCCGTAGCGGTTCAATTGCTGGAGCTGGGCGGGCGAGAGGTTGTCCTTGAGCAGGCGCATGCCGCGCTCGTGCGCCTCCGTGCGCCGCTCGTCGAGGTAGGACCGGCCTCCGAACACTGGAAACCGCAGCGCCTCGCGCCGCGGCCTGAGGCTCTGTGCGATGCCTCGCCCGAGCCGGCGCATCTGCTCGGCGACCCAAGTCCTTCGCTGGCGCTCGCGCATGGCGGCCTCCTCCTGCAGCATCTGCGCGTAGATGTGCCGAGCCTCCCCCAGCAGCGCACGGCGGAGGCTTTCCACATCCCACGCCGAATGGCGCTCGCAGCAAGCGAAGCAGTCCTGCGGCAACAATGGTGCCGAGGTGCGGTATCCGTTGGAGAACCGGACCCACAACCGCGGCTCGGCTGCGCTCTCGATCGTTACGTCTACGAGCGCGGGGGCGTCCTCTGCACTCTGCCCGAGGGCCCTCCGCAATAGGGCCCTCAGAATCTGTACAGCGCGCTCCATTAACCGCCTTGCAGCTGCGGGATAAACAGGGTCTCTTCCACCTGCGGATCGAACCTGCCCATCAGCCGGCCCGAGCCGCCGTCCTTGGCCAAGGCCACGGCGCGGAAGCCTTTGCCGGTCAACTCCTTGAAGCGCCGCTCGGCCAGGGCGACCGCTCTTGCGTCCGCGATGTCGAATTCGTGCCGCGTGTCGCCCGAGCGATCCATAACGATGTGGACACCCATGTTACGCTCCTTTCGGTCACTACCGTCTATACTAGCGCGTGGGTTGCAAACTTACCACTGCAAATGGGGCCCAATTGCGCAGCGATTTGCTCTCATCGACATCAATAAAGTGCGACTGCGAAGGCGATAATGGGATGTAGCGGCTCGCTACACGCGCGGCTGCGCGCGCGTCGGCACCAGCACGCTGCGCTCGAATACCAAGAACACGGTGCCGTCCGGCTTGAGGCCGCGCGTGCGCACCGTTACCACGCCTTGGCCCGGCCGGCTCTTCGAGAGGCGCTTGGCGAGCACCTTGCTGTCGGCGTAGACCGTGTCGCCCACGAACACCGGGGCGGTCAACTCCACCTTCTTCCAGCCGAGGTTGGCGATGGCCTTGGCGCTGACATCGGCCACGCTCATGCCGGTTACGATGGAGAGGGTGAGGCAGCTGTTGACGAGTGGCCGCTTGAACTCCGTGTCCGCTGCGTAGACCCGATCGAAATGTAGGGGGTGCTGGTTCATGGTAAGCAGCGTGAACCAGACGTTGTCGGCCTCGGTAATGGTGCGGCCCGGACGGTGCTCGTAAGTGTCTCCCAACCCGAAGTCCTCGTAGGCGCGACCCAAGTCCTGGCGGAAGCGGCCGGGGGCGATTTCGGTGGTGCCGGGCATGTGGTCACTCCTCAGGTTCTTACCTGGTTCTTACCCAAACGCATGAAGGCCAACCGTTTCACGGCAACTCGGCTCGCCTTCTCATGGCGACAGCCTCAGGTCCTTGGCGACAGCCTCAGGTGCTTGGCGACAGCCTCAGGTGCTTGGCGACAGCCTCAGGTGCTTGGCGACAGACTCAGGTCCTTGGCGACAGCCTCAAGTCCTTGGCGACAGCCTCAGGTCCTTGGCGACAGCTCCAGGTCCTTGAGCTTGTTCCCAACTGGAAAATCCGCGCGCGTCGCGTGCGTAACATACCGCAGTAGGGCCTCAGGGCGGCGATGGCGTCGATGACAGACAAACTGCCTCCTCGCCTAGGGAGACCTTAGCCCGCCTGCGAACATCTCGCAGTTGGCCGCTCGACCTGAACAAGGTCTGAAACGCCCAATCTGGAAACAAGGGTCGCTTCTCCGAAGCCAACACGCACGCGCCGACCACAGGCCGTCGCCATCGAGCAATTCAATTGGCGTCATCACGACGTGGTCAGGCGGGGAGTGTGCCCGTCGAGGGCCGGCTCGTGCAGCCTCGGTTGGGCAGGTTCGTCGAGGAAGCGAACGACGGGCGCGATGTGCTCGCGGCCGAGGTCGTCGGTGATGATCACGCCGCGGGCACGAACCTGGGCATCGTCGAGGGCCTCGCGCAGGCTGTTGACAGGGGCGAAGCTCACGTCGAATCCGTCGAACCATGCGCACCAGTACGCCAGCGGCTTCTCGCGGAAGACGCGGCGCAGGAACTCGATCACGGGCGCCTGGTGCGGGCCGGGGCCGCGTTCGCACAGCGGCGCCAGGTCGGGCCTGCCCAGCCTGCCCAGCAGATTGTGCACGAACTTCATCTCCTGGGCCCCGAGCACCAGATGGCGGCCGTCGGCGGTCTCGTAGATCTGATAGAAGGCGGAGCCGCCAGTGGTGCGCTCATGCTTGGGGTTGGGCTGGGCTAAGTGCGACATGGCCGGGCCCATGACGTTGGGCAGGGCGGCCAGGGCCGCGTGATGCATGGCGATATCGATATAATCGCCGCGGCCGGACTTCTCGCGGCGGTAGAGCGCCATCAGCACACCCGACAGCGCCTGCAGGGCGCTGACGATGTCGGCCACGGCCACGCCCGGCATCGCCGGCACACCGTCGCGGCCCAGCGTGAGGCTGAGTGCCCCGGCCAGCGCCATGGTGGCGAGGTCGTGTGCGGGCCGATCACGGTAGGGCCCGTCCTGGCCGAAGGCGCTGATAGAGCAGTAGACGATGCGCGGGTTGACGAGCGAGACGGCGGCGTAGTCGACGCCGAGACGCTGCATGACGCCGGGCCGGAAGGACTCGACGAAAACGTCTGCTGTCTCGCACAGCTTAAGGAGGCGCGCGCGGCCCTCGGCCGACTTGAGGTCGACGACCAGGCTCTCCTTGCCACGGTTGATGTTGCGGAAGAAGGCGGTGGTCGGTCCGTCGGCCACGCCGATGTGGCGGCCAGGATCGCCGCCCGGCGGCTCGATCTTGATCACGCGTGCGCCGTGATCGGCAAGGGCCATGGTGAGATAAGGCCCCGGCAGGAACACCGACAGATCGACGACGATAAGGCCCTCGAGCTTCATAAGGATGCGACAGCCAAGCAGGTGTCTGTGTCATCCCGGCACCTGTTGCCGGGATCGGCCGCACACCGAACGCCGCAGCCGTGGGTGCCGGGAACAAGGTCTGGCATGATGCGCGTTTGGTTTTCTCCGGTCATGGCGAGGGCCCTCACTCCGCGGCGGCCTTTGAGGAGGCCGGGCCGAGCAGCGCCTCGTTATCCGCGCCCAGGGGCGAGCACACCGTTTGCTCCAGGCGCTCACCGTCGATCTTGAGGGGATTGGCCAGCATCTTGAAGTCGCGCTTGGCTGGATGCGGAACGCTGCCCACCATGCCAATGCGCTCCACGAATGGATTGGCCACGGCCTGGGCCACGTCGTAGACCGGGCCTACCGGCAGGTGCCCGGTGAGGACTTGGAGCCATTCCGCAGTCGTCCTCTCGCTCATGGCCTCGTCGAGCGCACACGTGAGCTCGGCGGGGTGCTGGCGGCGCGCGGCCGGGGTGGCGAACCGCGGGTCGGAGAGGTGCTCGGGGTGGCCGATATGCCTGGCCAGGGTCTCCCAGTCCTTCTCCTTCATGCACATGACGTAGATCCAGCCGTCCTTTGTGCGCACGGTCTGTACGGGCGAGATCGACTGGTGGGCGCTGCGCGCCAGCCGCGACGGCATGGGGCCGCCGTTGATGTGCCAGGTGCCGGGATAGGAGAGCTGGTGCATGGCCACGTCGAACAGCGACACGTCCACGTCGCAGCCCCTCCCAGTCTGGCGTGCCCGGATGATACAACTCAGGAGCCCGACGAGGCCGGTGACCCCCGTCATGAAGTCGATGAGCGAGGAGCCAAAGCGCTGGGGCGGACCGTCCGGCTCGCCGGTGAGCGACATCAGGCCGGCCTCGGCCTGCATGAGGAAGTCGTAGCCGGGCCAAGCCTTGCGCTCGTTGTCGCGGCCGTAGGCCGAGATGTGCAGGCACACGATGGCGGGGTTCACGGCGGCGAGGCTGTGGTAGTCGAGCCCCAGCTTTTCCGGCTGGTCGCCGCGCAGATTGTTCATGACGGCGTCGGCCGAGGCCGCGAGCTGGGCAAGCGCGGCGCGTCCGTCCTCGCTCTTGAGGTCAAGTGTGACGCTCTTCTTGCTGGCGTTGAAGGTCTGGAAGTACTCGCTGTCGGCCTTGCCAAGATAGCGCGGGCCGATGTGACGCGCGGTATCGCCGCCAGTCTCGGCGTTCTCGATCTTTATGACCTCGGCGCCGAGGTCGGCCAAGAACATCGAGCCATAGGGGCCGGCGCCAAACTGCTCCACAGTAACGATGCGTGTGCCTGCGAGCGGCTTCATTGCTGAGGGTTCCGCTTGATCCATTGCTTAGCGATGATGATGCGCTGCATCTCGTTGGTGCCCTCGCCGATGCACATGAGCGGTGCGTCGCGATAGAGGCGCTCGACGTCGAACTCCTTGGAGTAGCCGTAGCCGCCGTGGATTCTGAGCGACTCGATGGAGTTCTCCAGCGCTGCCTCGGAGGCGAAGTACTTGGCCATGCCCGCCTCCATGTCGCAGCGCTCGCCGCGGTCGAAGGCGGCGGCTGCATCAAGGGTCAAGAGTCGGGCGGCGCGCGCCCTGGTCGCCATATCGCCCAGCTTGAGCTGGATCGCCTGGTGCTCGCAGATGGGCTTGCCGAACGTCTTGCGCACCTGTGCGTACTCGGTGGCCAGCTGCAAGGCGCCTTCGGCCACGCCCACCCCCCGCGCGGCCACGTTGATGCGCCCCAGCTCCAGACCGCCTGTGGCCTGGATGAAACCCTGACCCTCGACGCCCCCGATCAAGTGGTCGGCGGACAGGCGGTAACCGTCGAACACCAACTCGCCTGAATCGATCGACTTGTAGCCGAGCTTCTCCAGCTTGCGGCCCACCGTGAAGCCCGGCCACTTCGGGGCGATGAACAGGCTCATGCCCTTGTAGCGCGGCTGGGCGTCCGGATTGGTCTTCACCAGGAGGGCGAAACAGCTGCCCTCGATGCCGTTGGAGATCCAGGTCTTGGTGCCGTTGATGAGATAGCTTCCATCCGCCTGGCGTCTGGCCGTGGTGCGGATCGCCTGGAGATCGGTGCCGGCATCGGGCTCGGTGAGTGCCAGCCCGCCACGCACCTCACCCTTTGCCAGCCGTGGCAGCCAGGCTTCCTTCTGCGCCTTGGTGCCGAATTTCTGGATCGCCAGCGCCAGCATCAGGTGCGAATTGAAAATGCCGGTGATCGCCATCCAGTCGCGCGAGATGCGCATCACGATCTTCGCGTAGGTGGAGGAGGGCAGGCCCAGACCGCCGTACTCGGCCGCAATGGTGGCGCCGAACAGCCCCAGCTCCTTCATCTGCTCGACGGTTTGTGTCGGGTAGCGATCGGCGTGGTCGTATTGTCTGGCGATCGGCTTTACCTCTTTCGCGCACCAGCGGTCGATGGCGGCGAGCAGGGGCGCCTCATCGTCGGGATCGGCGTTGCGCAGATCGGGCGTGGTTCGCATGGGCGCTTCTGGGCGTCTGCTCGCGCTTCGTTCGCGGCCGGGCTCGCTAGAAGCGTGACCCGGGCCATTGTT
This sequence comes from Hyphomicrobiaceae bacterium, assembly GCA_017353825.1. Classification (GTDB taxonomy): domain Bacteria; phylum Pseudomonadota; class Alphaproteobacteria; order Rhizobiales; family Hyphomicrobiaceae; genus AWTP1-13. The sequence goes on from JAFMSC010000138.1 coordinate 7,571, forward strand.
CTGGTCAGGAGACTGCCACAGGCCTTGCGGCCACAACAAGCGCGCGCCGCGCATGCGCGCCTTGCCGGATGCCATGAGCAACACGAGGCGGACGAATCAGAGTAAACGAAACGCCACAGAGCCGTAGGGCTCTGACAACAAGGGGGCCCGGTACTTCTACTTAGAGGACCGGGCCCATTTCCCAGATCACCTGGCCTTCGGTCTTGTCCCTACGGGCCGAAGGCCTTTTTGACTCGGCGAGGGATCTGGGTCCGCTGCGCGACCGCGTGCGAGGAGGGATGGCTTGGCCGCCGCTTCCCTGTTCCCCTTGGCAACAATAGCTCACCCGTTCCGGGTCAATTCCATGGTCTTGCGCAGACACAGACAGAATTAAGGTCTGCCGCGCAATTTGAAGCCTGCGGATCAGCAACGCCTGAACCACCCACGAACCTAAACGGTCAGGGCGCGTAGGCCTTCCCTGTACGTCGGGTACAGCAACTCGACGGCCAGGTCGCGGCGAATGCGGCCGTTCTTCACGCGCTTGCACTCGCTCCAGAAGCTGGCGGCGACGGCGGAGAGACCCGCGGTCTCGAAGGGTAGGGTCGGCGGTACTGGGAGCCCCAGCAACTCGGCGGCGTAGGCCACCACGTCCTCAGGTGGCGCGGGCTCGTCGTCGCTGACGTTGAACACGCGGTGTCCCGTGTCTGTGTCGATGGCCGCAGCCAGCACGCGGGCGATGTCGTCCACGTGGATACGGTTGAAAACCTGGCCGGGCTTGGCGATGCGGCGCGCCGTGCCAGCCCTCAGGCTGTCGATGACGCTGCGGCCTGGGCCGTAGATACCGGCAAGGCGGAACACCTCCACCCGCCTGCCCGTGCTGGCGCCGAAGTCGAGCCACGCGCGCTCGGCCTCGGCGCGGCGCAGGCTGCGCTCGGTGAGCGGCCGGACTGAGCTTGTCTCATCGACCCACTCGCCCTTGGCGTCGCCGTAGACGCCGACGGTGGAGAGGTAGCCGACCCATGCGAGATCGGAGAGCCCCGCGAGATCATCGGCGAAGTCGCGCAGCACGGCGTCACCCTCGAGGTCGGGTGGGATGCTGATCAGGAGGTGGGTGGTGCCGGCGAGGAGGCTCTTCACCCCGGTCGACGGGCCATCGCCCTTGTAGGCTGCAAGGCGGGCACCGGCGCCGAGGTCGGGGTCCATCTCGGGGTTGGTGCGGGTGCCCGCGACTTCCGTGAGGCGCGGGCTGAGCTTGCGTGCCAGCGCCTCGGCCGAATAGCCGTATCCGAAGCAGAAGAGCCGCATCAGGGAGTCTCCCTGCCCTCCACGCCCCACTCCGCCTGCACCGACCCATCCCATTCGTGCAGCATGTAGCGATTCCGGGCCGCGGCCCAGGCCCCCGGCTCCGCCAGCTGGTGCAGCGCCCACACGGCCATCGCCCGAACCAGGGGCGAGGGGTCCGCCAGCAACCGTTCCACCGCCGGCAGCAGTCCTCTGTCGCCCGAGTTGCCGGCGGCAATCAGGGCGTTGCGCACAAGGCGATCGCGCCCGGTGCGCTTTACCGGCGTGCCAGCGAAGCGGGCGCGGAAGGCCCGATCGTCAAGCGCCAAGAGCTCGGTCAACGGCGGCGAGCGGGCCCC